>JBEIHL010000740.1:0-2684 GCA_040381375.1 Opitutaceae bacterium | reverse complement strand
GCCGACGTCGGCAACGAGGAGAAGGAAAACGTGAAGTGGAAGGTGGGCGCGCGTTATGCGGAAACGGAGCTGAACAATAAGCGCAATACCCGCCGTCGGCCGTTCGAGGCCGCCGCCGACCGCATTGTCACGACCAAGGATCAAACGACATCCGACATTTTCGCCGCGCACGGCTTCTATGAGCGCAAGGTGAACGAGCAGTTCACGGTTTCCGCCGGCGCGCTGATCACCGACCTCGACACGAATCTCGCCGGCAGCCGCATCTACGGCCAGAGCTACGACCCGGTTTTCGATCCGGCTTACGTCCGCCGCCAGCAGCGCGACGAGGGCTACTATGACCTCACGGGTCACGGCAACCTGAAGCAGACCGTCCTCAATCTCAACGGAGTCTACCTGCCGAAAAAGCACTGGTCGGTTCGTACCGCCATTCGCTTCGAAAATCTCCACCAGGAAACCATCTCCGAATTCATGGAGACCAACATCGGCGGCGGCCCGGCCTTCGCGGCCATCGTCGAGGAAGTCGAGGGCGAGCAGAAGAAGAAGTGGAACGAGTGGTCGGAGTCCGTCGAAGTCCGCTACGTCGGCGTGCCCAACTGGACCTTCAGTGGCAAAGGTGAGTGGGTTCAGGGCAGCGGTGAGACCGAGGAGGAGCGCATCCTCCACACGGGTGTCCTCACCATCGACCGCGACAACGAGAACGAGCGGATGAACCAGAAGTATTCGTTCAAGGCCAACTGGTATGCCCGGCCCGGACTTTCGGTCGCCGCCCAGTACTACTATAAGGTCAACACGAACGATTACGACGCGGTGCGCGACAACACGCTGCCCGGTTCTGCCGACCGCTACCCGGCGTTCATCACGGATCAGGATTTCGAAACCAATGACTTCAACGTCCGCATCTCGTGGCGCCCGATGTCGCTCCTGAGCTTTGTCACCCGTTACGATTACCAGAAGTCGACCATCACCAGCCAGGAAGCAGGTCTCCAGAAAGAGCAGAGTTCCAAGCTCACCTCGCACATCCTGAGCGAGAGCATCACGTGGAACCCGACCGGCCGGCTCTACCTGAACGCCAACGTCAACCTGACGTGGGACCAGCTCGCGACGCCCGCGTACCGGTTCGTCCTCAACAGCGACAACAACTACGTGAATGGCTCGATCGGCGGCGGCTACGCGCTCGCGAAGCTCGACGACGTCTACTTCGACTATTCGTGGTTCCGGGCGAACAACTTCATCGACAACTCTGCGCTCTCGCTGCCTTTCGGCGCCGACCAGAAGCAGCAGGGTGCGTTTCTCACCTGGGTCCGCCGTCAGACCCCGACTCTCATCTACACGGTGAAGTATGGATACATGAAGAATGTCGACGGCACCTGGGCAGGACGAAACGACTTCAAGGCCCAGGTCTTGTACGCGAAGGTCCAGTATCACTTCTGATCTTCGCGATCCGGCTGAACCCGCCCAACGATTTGGTTACCCCGATAAGTAAAGGCCGGTCGCAGGGCATGTGGGGTGCTCGCGGCCGGCCCCTTTTTTCCTCATGACTAAGCCGGTCCAATTTCGCTCGGTCGGGGATAAGATCGGATCGAGGGTAGCCCGGTTCGCGATTAGGATCACTTTTCTGCATCCGGGTTGCGAACTATAGACTCGCGACCCTGCGAACGCGTCGTCACAACCCAAATAGACCCAACCCCAGGCCTGCCGTTTACTTCACCCGGCATGTCTTTTCCCAACCCCTTATGAAGTTCCTCCCTCCCCTTAAATGGGCCGCCGCTGCTTTGGCACTTGGTCTGACCGCCAGTCTTCGCGCCAGCGAAGCCGACATTCGGATTCCGGATCTGAAGGCGATTACATTCTTCAACGGGGCCCTCAGCGGCACCGCCATCCTGATGATCGGATTGGTCGTGTGCGCGCTCGGGGTGGTGTACGGCTGGCTGCAGTACATCCAGACGCGCAATCTTCAGGTCCACAGCTCAATGGCCGCGGTGTCCCAGGTCATCTGGGAGACCTGCAAGACCTACCTCTTCCAGCAGGGCAAGTTCCTCGCCATGCTCTGGCTGCTGATCGCGGTCTGCATGGGTTATTATTTCGGCGTGCTCTCGCACATGTCCATCGGGCATGTCGCCGTCGTCCTCGCCGCTTCGGTCCTCGGCATCCTCGGCAGTTATGGCGTGGCGTGGTTCGGCATCCGGATCAACACGGTCGCCAACTCCCGGACCGCGTTCTCCGCGTTGAAGGGCAATCCGCTCGCGACGCTGCTCATCCCGCTTAAGTCCGGCATGAGCGTCGGTCTCCTGCTCGTGGCCACCGAGCTGTTCTTCATGATTTGCATCCTGGCGTTCCTGCCGTCGGACCTCGCCGGACCCTCTTTCATCGGCTTCGCCATCGGCGAATCGCTCGGCGCCTCCGCTCTCCGCATCTGCGGCGGCATCTTCACCAAGATCGCCGACATCGGCGCCGACCTGATGAAGATCGTGTTCAACCTGCCCGAGGACGATCCGCGCAACCCGGGCGTGATCGCCGATTGCACCGGTGACAATGCCGGCGATTCCGTCGGACCGACCGCCGACGGCTTCGAGACCTACGGCGTGACCGGCGTCGCGCTCATCGCCTTCCTCGCCCTCGCGCTCGCCGCGAACCCCATGCTGTGCGGCGTGCTGATCGTGTGGCTCTTCGCCATGCGTATCCTG
>JBEIHL010000739.1:0-2684 GCA_040381375.1 Opitutaceae bacterium | reverse complement strand
CTGCAGCGCGAGCTGATCGAACGTCACGGCATCACTCTGCTGAACTGCACGCCCAGCGCGTTCTATCCGTTGATCGAAACGCCCGTGGAGGCGAGCCGGCGCGAACTCGGCTCGCTCCGGCACGTGATCCTCGGCGGTGAACCCATCTCGATTTCGCGCCTGCGGCCCTGGCTGAACTCCGCCGCTTGCCACGCCGAGGTCGCCAACACCTACGGCCCCACCGAGTGCAGCGACATCTGCGGGTTCCACCGGCTCAACCGCCGGACGCTCGATGACTACCCGTTTGTCCCGCTCGGCCGGCCGATCGACCAGGTGCAACTGGCAATCGTCGACGAGGAACTCCGGCCCTGCCCGCCCGGCACCTCCGGCGAACTGATCGTGGGCGGTATCGGCGTCGGCGCCGGCTACGTCAACGACCCCGAGCTCACCGCGCGGAAATTCGTTTCGAATCACCTGCCCGGGCTTTCCGGGCCGGTGGTGTACCGCACCGGTGACCAGGCCCGGGAGCTGCCCGACGGCGTGATCGAGTTCCTCGGCCGCCTCGATCATCAGGTCAAGATTCGCGGCTACCGGATCGAGTTGCACGAAATCGAAGCCGTGTTGGGCGCGGCGCCCGACGTGCTCGAAGCCATCGTCGTCGTCCGACCTTCACCCTTGCCCGGCGGCGAACCGCGGCTGGCCGCGTACCTGACCACCCGGAGCGGTCGCCCGCCCGATCTTGCCGCGCTGAAGGTGCGGGCGCTGGAATTCCTCCCCGCGTACATGGTGCCGGCAGCGCTCGAGTGGCTGCCCGCGCTGCCCCTTTCCCCCAACGGCAAGGTCGACCGGCGCGCCCTCAGCGAGCGGAGCGCTCCGGCCGGCGCCGCCGCGCCGACCACCACCGGCGATGAAGTGGAAGTCCGGATACGCGAGATCTGGCGCGACGTGCTGGGCGGGGTCGAGGCGGGACGGGACGACAACTTCTTCGACCTCGGCGGGAGCTCGATTCACGTCGCCCGCGTTCACGTCGCGCTGCAGCAGCTCCTCGGCCGGGAGATTCCCATCACCGACCTCTTCGCCCATCCGACCCTGCGCACGCTCGCCGCCCGCTTCGGCTCCGCCACCGGCGCCGAGACCGTGGGCCCCGACCCGCGCCAACGCGCCCGGCTCCAACGCGCGGCCCTGGCCGCCCGGCGCCCGAACCGCCCCAGCCATGTCAGCTCCGGACCCCAGTAGTCTCGAGAGCATCGCCGTCGTCGGCATGTCCGGTCGCTTCCCCGGCGCCCGGAACGTGGCGGAGTTCTGGCGCAACCTGGTCCAAGGGGTGGATACGATCTCCCGCTTCCAGGAACACGAACTCGAGTACTCCGTGGCCACGAAAGCCGCGCAGGCCGCCGGACAGAAATTCGTCGGTGCGCGCGGCGTGCTCCAGGACGTGGACCTCTTCGACGCCGCGTTTTTCGGCATCGCCCCGCGTGAGGCGGAACTGATGGACCCCCAGCACCGGCTTTTCCTCGAGTGCGCGTGGGAAACCCTCGAGTCCGCCGGCTACGATCCGGGCTCCTATCCGGGGCTCATCGGCGTATTCGCCGGACTGAGCCTCAATACGTACCTGCTGAACAATCTTTGTCGGGATCGCGCTTTCGCCGCGGATTTCGCCGGCAACTACCAAGTCGGCGCGTATCAACTGATGATGGGCAACGACAAGGATTTCCTGCCCACCCGCGTCTCTTACAAACTGAACCTCCGCGGACCGAGCATGGCGGTGCAGAGTGCGTGTTCCACCTCGCTCGTAGCCATCAGCCAGGCGTGTTCGAGTCTGCTCACGTTCCAGTGCGACATGGCGCTGGCAGGCGGCGTCTCGATCAGCTTTCCGCAACGCCGCAACTATCTCTATCAGGAAGAGGCGATGGTCTCGGCCGATGGCACCTGCCGGACGTTCGATGCCGGCGCCGGCGGCACCGTCTTCAGTCACGGCGTCGCGATCGTGCTGCTGAAACGACTGTCTGACGCCGTGGCCGCGCGCGACCACGTGCTCGCGGTCATCCGCGGGACCGCGGTGAACAACGACGGCGCGTCGAAAATCGGTTACGTCGCCCCCAGCATCCACGCCCAGGCCGAAGTGATCGCGATGGCGCACGCGGCCGCCGGCATCGATCCGGAAGCGATCAGCTACGTCGAGGCGCACGGCACCGGCACGCCGCTCGGCGATCCGATCGAGGTCGCCGCCCTCACGGCGGCCTTCCGCAGCGGCGGCGCCCTGCGCAACGGCTTCTGCGCCCTCGGCACCGCCAAGACGCACATCGGTCACCTCGACGTCGCCGCCGGGACCACCGGACTGATCAAGACGGTGCTGCAACTGCAGCACGGCCTCATTCCGCCGCTGCTGCACTTCACGGCGCCCAATCCGAAGATCGACTTCGCCCGCAGTCCCTTCTTCCCCATCGCCGCCGCTATCGACTGGCCGCGCGGCGCGGTCCCCCGGCGCGCCGGCGTCAGCGCCTTCGGCGTCGGCGGCACCAACGCCCACGCCGTGCTCGAGGAAGCGCCCCTGCCCGAACCTTCCGGGCCGTCGCGGCCCACCCAACTGCTGCTGCTCTCCGCGCGCAGCGCGCCGGCCCTCGCGGCGATGTCCGCCAACCTTGCGCTCGCACTCGAGACGGAACCCGACCTCGCCCTAGCCGACGTCGCCTACACGCTCGCCG
>JBEIHL010000738.1:0-2687 GCA_040381375.1 Opitutaceae bacterium | reverse complement strand
GGGCGCGCGCAAGGCCTGTGGAGCGGGCGGGGATTCGCCCCGGGGAGCGCGGGGCTCCCGCCCGGCCTTGTTTGCCGAGCGACGCCGGGCTGGAGCCCGGCGCTCCCAGGGGCGAATCCCGGCACTCTCCTCAGGCCTTGCTCGCGCCCACCGGCTCCGGCAGCGGCACGCCGTACGGCAGATCCTCCGGCAGCGGCACGAACTCCCGTATCCGGTTCCAAAGTACCGCGTAGTCCTTGTTCACGTCGCCCGAGAGACAGTCGGTGATCTGCCCGCCGGCATCGGGAGAGCGCTCGATCACCTGGCGGAACGAGAGGCCCGGGTTGTAGAAGGCGTACACGAGCTTGCGCATGTTCTCGATACCCTGCCGAAGAACCGCGCTGTAGGCGGAGAAGCGCGCGGGCGAAAGATCGCCTTGGGATCCTTCACGCCGTCGCGGGTCAGGTACTTCCCTTCCGCGTCGACGCCGACGCTGGTCCTCCGGTTGTGCCGCGGAATGTGCCAGAACCAGACCTTGTCCGGCACGAAGGCCGCCGTCGTATCGCCTTCGTCGATACCCTCGCCGCGCTTCGAATCCTTGAAGTAGGTCCAGACCGCGATCTTGTTCAGGCAGGGATCGCGCAGCCGCCAGCCATTGCGATTCGACGCGAACGCCTCCTTGCCCGGGCAGTCCAGCGTGATGGGGGCGCGGACCTCGTAGGTGCGGCCGGACTTGTCGGCGGCCTCAGCCCCCACGACTTTCCCGTCCTCCATGAGCAGCCGGTTGACCGTCGTTTCCTCTCGCACCTCGGCCCCTTTCTCCCGCGCATTGTCGAGCATCATCTGGTCGAACTCCGACCGCAGCACCTGCCACGTTTGCGCGAGGGTGTCGCGGTCATAGCGGTTGAAAAAATAGAACGGCTGCGTGCGCGCTCCGTCGGGCTGGACGAACGTCACGCTGTACTTCTTCACGAAGTGCGACTGCTTCATCTTCGGAATCATGCCCAGCCGCTGGAGCGGTTGAAACGTGAACGGGATCAGCGACTCGCCAAATGGTAGCGGGGAAATTTTTCGCGCTCGAGGACGAGCACGCGATGCCCTTACTCCGCCAAAACGGCCGCCGACGACGCCCCGGCGGGCCCGCCTCCGATGATGATGGCCTCATAGGTTTTGGAAGGTTGCGAGGTGGTCATGGGCGGCGAAGGGAGAGTGGCGAAGCGGAGCGCGAATCAGGCGCGCGACGGTCGGAAAGAGTGCGTCCTGAGCGGGGATTTGGACGCGGCACTTCAGGGGCGTCCCAAGCGCGTCTGCAATGGCGCCTGAACCTGGTGCAAGACCCAGCCGAGCCCGGCGCCAAATCCCAGCCCATGGCCGCCCCCCCAGAGCAACCGCCCCGTGGAGCCGCGAAAATGGGCATAGAGTTCACCACCGGCGTAGTAGCCCGCGCTGTGCAGGGCGAACAGGACGAGAAAGAGCTTCAGGAATCCACCTTCGAGGCCGAACGCCCGCTGCAGCAGCCAGGCCAGGGCCGCGAGTCCCACCACGGCGCCCCAAAGGTCGGCGTAATGTTTCCCCCGCAGTCCGAACCAGAACGCGCACCAGATCACCGCATACAACGCGAACCCGAGCGCGAAAAGAGCCGTGAACCGTATCCACGCCCCGGGCACGAGTACGAGTCGGCTCAACGCCAGCCCGGACAACAGCAGGTAGACCACCGCGATGGCCGCATACATGGCCGCCTCTCCCGGCACGAGCCGGAAGGCCCAGATCGAATAGGCGAGCAAACTGACGATCATGAAGCTCACCGCGCCGTACACGACCGAATGCACGAGCCCGACCGGACGAACGCCGGACTTGGCCGCCGCCGCCCACGCCGCTTCCCCTGTAAGTCCGAATGCTTTCATGCGTTGTTTCCCGGTTCACCCACCGGTGGCGGTAGCTTCACGACCCACGCCGCGACGGCGAGCAGAACCACCACGCCGGACAGCACAAAAAACACCGCCGCATACGAGCCCGTGAGGGCATGACAACCCGCGAGCAGCAGCGGCCCCACCGCCGACGCTAGCACCGTCATCATTTGGGCCAACCCGACGATCCGCCCCAGGTGCGCCCGGCCAAAGGTCTCCGCCCAGACGCTGAAAAAGATCACGATGACGAAACCTCCCGCGAGGCCCATCACCACGGCAAACGCGTCCACCTGCGGCACCGTCCGCAGAAACGGCAATCCCGCCAGCGCGAGCGCCAGCAGCGACATGGTCAGGGCCATGAGGCGGTTCGCCTGCCAGCGAGTGGCAAGCCAGCCCCCCAGAAAATTTCCCACCAGCGACATCAACGCGCACACGACCAGACTCCGATGGTAAATGCCCGGAGCGAATCCACGCTCGACGAGAATCGATTCGTTGAAGAGCCCGATCCCGGAGGCCACGAGGTTGTACACCGAGCTCGCGAGGGCGAAGACCCAGAACGCCGGGGTGCGCAGCGCCTGTTGCCAAGTGTATCCGGTCGCCGCGGTTTTCGCTTCCGCCACCGTCTCGCCCTCGATCGCCAACCCACATTCCTCCGGTCCCCGCCGCACCAGCAGCCAGGCAATCGCCACCAACCCCGGCAACAGGTAGAAGCCGATTCCCGCCCAGGCTTTGCGCCAGCCCTCCGCAACCACCATCGCCCCGACGATCGGGAAGGCCGCCATGAAACCAATGCTGAGCACG
>JBEIHL010000737.1:0-2697 GCA_040381375.1 Opitutaceae bacterium | reverse complement strand
GTTTGCGCCCAGCCGGGCAGGTCGGAAGGCAGGTCGACGTCGGACAATGGTTCCAGCAGTTCCACCGTCATCTCCGCCGAACGGGCTGCCGCCAGCGTCTGCGCCCGCACCTCCGGTCCGCCCCAGGCGATGCCGCGAAACAACGCCGGCTGCGGGCGGCGCAGACCGATCAGATAATAACCGCCGTCGGTCGCCGGACCGAGCACGAGGTCATGTTCGTGCAGACCGGCAAAGGCGGCGGACAGGTGGGCGGCGTGCAGCGCGGGACAGTCGCCGCCGATCACCACGACGGCAGCGATGCCCTCGGCCAGAGCCGCGGCGACGGCGCGCTCCAGTCGCTCGCCCAAATCGCCCTCGCCCTGCGGACGAATCGCCAAGCCGCGGCCCAGCCATCCTCGGGCCGCCGCATCGTCCGGAGCGCCGGCGACGCGATACTCCACTTCGGTTCCGTCGTGGATCAGGAACTCCGCGACCGCCGCCTGCGTTTGCGCCACGAGGTCGCGATGCACCGTGCAGGCGCGCTCCGCGCCAAGCGCCGGGATCAGCCGCGTCTTGACGGAGCCCGGCACAGGAAACTTCAGCATCACGATGACCCGGCGTCGCACGCGTGGCACGATGGGCGGCGTCGGGCCGGAGGCCAGTTTCGTTTGCGGCCCGCCGGTCATCGCACGAGGCGGGTTTCGGGGTGGGCGGAATACCAGCCGAACCAGAACGCACGGTGCGCCGGCAGTCGCGGCAGTTCGCCGCCGTCGTTCGAATGCAGCGCGCTTTCCACGATCCGCCATTCGACGTTCTTTTCGTCCCGCAGCCGGTCGGGAGCGACGCGTTGGAACCGGCGGCCCTCGCTCGCGTAGACGCGGTTGGCGCCGGTCCGGTCCGTCACGACGACATAGTCCCTCGAGCCGAGCCGGTCCTGGTACACCGGCCGCCGCTTGAGCATCCGGAGGTCGAGCGCGGTCGGCGGATCACCGGGGCTGCCAAACCGGAGCGCCAGGACCTCGTCCTTGTTGTCCAGGCGGCGGTCGAGCTGCGGCACGTTGAACATCAATTCGTCGTTCGCGAAATAGTCCCGATAGGCGGCTCCCTCCGCGTAGTCGCGCGTGTGGCCGGTCTCGAGCGCCAGCACCTTCGTATCCGGATGGCGGCGACGCCACTCGCCCCAGGTGGTCGTGACCACGGGCAGCGATTCCAGCACGAGTCCGGTGCCCACGAGCGGGCCCACCACGGGTTCCCCCGCCAGGGTCGACCAGAGGGACTTGGTGGCGTGGTCGTACATCAGCTTGTTCGAGCGGTAGAGAAATCCGCTCGTGCCCAGCTCGTGATGCCGGCCTCCGGCCTGGGCCCGGTAAACGATCATCGTACCGCACAGCGTGCAATACACGCCGTTGAGCTCCTCACCGCCGACGCGATCCTTTACCATCTCGTGCCAGGCCAGGATGCGTTTCGGATACGCCCGGCTCTCGCCGCCGTGCACGAGGCCGAAGACCACGTGCGAATCGCGCAGGTAGGTCGCGGCAGCGGCAGCCACGAGCTTCGGATGGTCGAGCGGCGGAATTCCGTCCCGTCGCACGCCACCCCAGCGAATCTCGTCCAGCCGGATCGTCGCGCGCGCCGTATCCACGAAGTACTCGCGAAACCGCGGATCGATCAGGCCGTAGAGGGCCGCTTTGAACTCCGCATAGAAGGCTGGCGGCCGATACGGCCGGCTCCACGCCACTTCCAGCCAGGCCGGCCAGTCGTCGGCCAGCGACCGCCCCGCCCGCCGATCCAGCACGGGGGCGATCGACTCGTCTCCGGTCAGGATCGCAACCTCGACGAGCGGAGCGAGGAAGCCGGGCTCCCACGAGGCCTCGATTCGCCGCAACGCCTCGCCCCGGCGCGCGGCCTCCTTGTGCAACAGTTGCGCGAAAGTGCCGAGATCGACCGCCGCATCGGCGGCATGTCCGCCCCCAGCCAGACTCAAGCCGGCGACCAGAACCGGCAGAGCGCGCCACCAGATTCGAAACTGCCCCACGCAGGTCACCTTGCTTCGTCTTTTCGTCGCGTGGGAATCGTGACGGCGGCTTCGTTAGTCATAAAATGAAGGGGACCACCGCGAGCGGACAGGCGATGGCGGGGTACGAGGCGGCAGGGCCGGATCATATTCCGCGGCGGTTTCGTTTCAGTTCAGCCCTTTTTCTTTTTCGCCGCCGCCGGGCCTGCCGGCTTCGCCTCGGGGTGGCGCGCCAGGATGCGGCGGAGGTCCGCCACGACCGCGGGCTGTTCACCGGCGAGATTGCGCGACTCCCCGGGATCCGCGACGTAGTCGTAGAGTTCGAACTCCGCGGTGTCCGCGGGCGCTCCCGGCCGCTTCCACTCCACCAAACGATGCCGCTCCGTGCGAATGGCGCGGCCGAGTCGCTCGCCGCGCGGGTACGCGTGGTAGGCGTGATCGCGCACCCGCCGGGCCGGATCGCGGAGGACGGGCACCAGGCTGACCCCGTCGATCGGCTGGGGGCCCCGGGGGGCGGGCAAACCGGCGAGCTCGGCCAGCGTGGGAAACACATCGACCGTCTCGGCGGGCTGGCGCGTCGCGCTGCCCGGACGCGTCACGCCGGGCGCGACGATCAGCAGCGGGATGCTCATGCCAAACCAGAAGACAAAATCTTCAGCCTGCTTCAAGTGCTTTTTGACATCCTCGCTGGACTCGGCGAGTTT
>JBEIHL010000736.1:0-2697 GCA_040381375.1 Opitutaceae bacterium | reverse complement strand
GGGCCCCCGCGGCCTCGCGCGCCGCTTCGGCGGCCCGCACCGCCGCCTCGGCCTGCGCCTGCCGGCGGGGATCGAGAAAATCCGACCCACCCGGCTCGAGCACCGCCAGCACGGTCCGGCCGGCCTCGACCACCGCGCCGGCCTTCCAGTCGATGCGTCGCAGTTGTCCGGATACAGGAGCCGACACCACGTAGCGGTTCTTTACCCGCGTCATGCCTTCCTCGTCGACGGTCACGACCAGCGGGCCGCGCGTGACACTCGCCACCTCCACGGGAATCGGGCGCGGCCAGAGACCGATCACGATCAGCGCGACCAAGAGGACAACGCCGAGCAGCGGCAGGCGGCGGCGCCAGCCGGATTTTCCGGGTCGGCGTTGGGCCGGAGAGGATGGGGGAGCGGAGCTCATGAAGAAGTTGGGAGGGACTAATCGAGCGCCTTGAGCGCGCTGACGAGATCGATATGGGCAAGTTTCCGCGCGGCAAACAGCGCCGAGAACGCCGAGGCGAGCGCCACCACGAGCACCGCGAACGCATAGTTCGCCGAGGTGAGCACGAGCGGCAGCCGGACGGTTTCGGTGTTCACCGTCGAGATGATGCCGCTCGCAAAGCCCGAGCCGAGCAGCAGCCCCAGCGGCAGGGCGACCACCGTGAGCAGCACGAGTTCGCCCACCAGCACGGCACCTACTTCACCGCGGCTGAAGCCCAGCACGCGCAGCGTCGCCAGCTCCCGCGCGCGCTCGGAGAGCGAGATGCGCGCGCTGTTGTAGATGATGCCAAACGCCACGATCGTCGCGAACATCATGTAGATCTTCTGCAGCAGCCCGATGCTCTCGGCCGTGGTCTTGCGAAACCCGTCGCGCAGCGAGTCCTTGATCACGCAACCGGCAATGCGCGGAGTCTCCTTCACCGCGGCGAGAAACGCGGGCCAGTGCGCCTTGTCGACCACGACGTGCGCACCCGAGATGCGATCGCCCTCGAGCAGCAGCCGATTGAGGGCGTGGATTTCCATGTAGGCCGCCATCCCGGCGAAGTCCTCGGCCAATCCGACGATCGGCACCCGGAGTTCGCGCTCCCGGCCCTCCAGCACGCGGGCGACAATTTCGTCGCCCGGCCGGACCTGCAGGATCGATGCGAGTTTGGCGGAAACAATGATTCCCCGGTCGGGCAGGACGAGCTGTTGTGGCCGGGCGTCGATCACCCGGTTCAACGTGCCCTGCGCGGGCAGCCCCTGCAGGGCCAGGCGCCGCACGACCGGCCCGGCCCGCAACTCCACCGGGACGTAGCGGAACGGTTCCGCCCACGCGACCCCGGGCATGTGCCGGAAATCCGCCAGCGCCCGCGGCGGACCAGGCTCCACCAGCGACAGCGTCACGGTCTGCCGCTGCACGATGTCCCATTGGAAATCGATCACGTAGGCGACGCCGTCGCGAAACGAATTCGGCACGACCAGGATCGCCGTCGCGAGGGCGAGCGCGAGGCAGGTAAGACCGCTGCGCACCGGCCGCCGCTCGATGTTGCGCAGCGCCATCCGGAACGACGCGCTGAACCAGCGCGACAGTCCGAGGCGTTCGACGATCGCCGGCTGAAATCGCGCGGGCGCCTCGGGCCGCATCGCCTCCGCCGGCGGCAGCCGCACCGCCCGGCGCACCGCGCCCGCCACTCCGATGAACGCCGCGAGGGCGCTCACCACCGAGGCCGCAATGAGCACGCGTTGATCGAGCAGAAATTCGAGCTGAGGAAAGCGAAAGAAGAGATGGTACATGCCCACCAGCCGCGTCCCGAGCCCGATGCCACCGATCGTGCCGAGCCCCACGCCCGCCACGACGATCGCGAGCGAGAACTTGAAATAGTGCACGCCGACCTGACGGTTGCTGAAGCCGCACGCTTTGAGCATCGCGATCTGTTCGCGCTGGAGCGCGATCTGCCGGCTCATCACCGAATTCGTCATGAACGCCGCGACACTCAGAAACACCAGCGGAAACGCGACCGACAGTCCCTGCAGCACGCGGATCTCGTCGTCGACGCGCCGGTGCGAGGGATGATCGACCCGGCCATAGGCGCCCCGCGCTCCATAGGGCGCCAGCACGCGGTCGATGGCCGCAATCACGTCGCGCTCCGACGCCCCGGGCGCCAGCGTGAACGCGACGGAGTTGAAAGCGCCGTACATCTGGAAGGCCGTCGCGAGTTCCTTGTACGGCATCCAGAAGACACCGTAAGTCTTGTTGTCGGGCAGCGCCGCGTTGGGTGGCGCCTCGAACACGAATTCGGGAGACAGCACGATGCCCGAGAGCCGGAACGTTTCTTTCGTGCCGTTGAGCACGGCGGAAATCGTGTCGCCCGGTTTCAGACCGTGCGCCGCGGCGAAAGCTTCGCCGACCGCGATCTCATGGGTCGTGGTGCGACCGGCGGGAAGTTTGCCGGTGCGGAGATACAGCCGGTTCAACACGAGTTCACCGCGCTCCGGCAGGGAGTTGATGAGCCCCACCGCCGGCTCCGGCAGGCCGGGCACATCGAGCGTAACCTGAATGGCGATACCGGTCTGGACCGCGGCTACACCGGGGATCGCGGCGAGTTCGTCGCGCACGGCGTTCGGCGCACGCTTGAGCCGCGCGAATACCTCCGCGAAACGATGCTCCTCGTAATACGCGTCCCGCGTTTGCTCGAGCGAGAGGATGAGCGAGCGCGTCATGATCATCAT
>JBEIHL010000735.1:0-2699 GCA_040381375.1 Opitutaceae bacterium | reverse complement strand
GTGGTGGACTTTGGCGTGCTGATCGTCGCCCGGATGGAGCAGGTCGTCGCTCTTTGGTCGACCGTGGTGCGCAGCCCGGCGGTCGCGCGACTCCGGCGCACCGGTGCGCGGGTGAGCGTGCACGCGTTTCCGCCGGGAAGGGAGCTGGCGGATCTGCTTGCGCAGGCGAAGGTGGCGCCCGTCGTGCTCGACCCACTGAGTCGGGCCGTGGTGGCGCCGGAGGTTTATTGGCGAAACCTGGAAACGAACCTCAGCGCGCTGAAGGCGGCGCTCGGTCCCTGACGTCGGTCCCGTTTCGCGCCACCAGCCTCTGCGTCAGAACTCTGCGTCCTCCGCGCCCTCCTGTGCGATGGCTCGGCCTAATTCAGCTCAGGGCACAGGAGCACGCAGAGCACGCGGAGGTCTGACGCAGAGAGATTCAGGGATCTCACGGATGGGGTCAGGGCCCACCAGCCTCGGAGTCAGAACTCTGCGTCCTCCGCGCCCTCCTGTGTGATGGCTCGGCCTAATTCAGCCCAGGGCACAGGAGCACGCAGAGCACGCGGAGGTCCGACGCAGAGAGATTCAGGGATCTCACGGATAGGGTCAGGGCCCTCCAGCCTCGGCGTCAGAAATTGGCTGGCCCGTATTCCGGGGCGGTGCAGGACAGTCTCCTGGAGGTGCTTTTCTGGCGATTGCTGCGCGGACTCGAACCCGCGGCCGTCAGCCCGGAACTGCGCCGGCTTCCGGCCCACGAAGTGCAGCGCGAGGAAATCGCGGCCGCCCTGGCTGGGTTCCTGAAGAAGAACCCAGGAGTGGATGAACTCGCCGCGGCCCTACGAATGAGTCCGCGACATCTCACGAACCGCTGCCGTGAGCTTTTCCGACAATCCCCCGCGCGCCTGCTCCTGCAGATGAAGATGCGCCGGGCGGGAGACCTGCTCAACGATAGCGCCATGCGGGTCAGTGAGGTGAGCGAAATCCTCGGGTTCGTGATTCCGTTTCATTTCTCCCGGGTATTTCGCCGCCACTACGGACACGCACCCTCGGCCCGGCCGTCGACCAACGTTTGACCCGGGAAGGGCGGAAACCCGGCCCGACTGAAGCGCGGGCACCCAAAGTAACTATGCTCACGGGAACAGGCCGCGACTCTGCTTCGCATCCGCCACGCGCTGGATGCCGAGCGTGAGCGCGGCGAGGCGGCGGCTGAATTTGAACTTCCGCTTCTGGTACTCAACCGCGTCCTTGGCCTTGTCGAGGATGCCGTAGAGCTTCGTCATCACTTCGTCGCGGTCCCAGTAGAAGTTCGAGAGATTCTGCAGCCACTCGAAGTACGAGACGATGACGCCGCCGGAATTGCACAGGATGTCGGGGATGATCTCGATGTCGCCGCGATCCCCGATGATCCGATCGGCGGCGTTCGTGGTGGGGCCGTTGGCGGCCTCGGCGATGAGCCGGCATTTCAGGCGGCCGGCATTCTGCTCCGTGATCTGGCGCTCCAGCGCGGCTGGTACGAGGACGGTGCACTTCAATTCGAGCAGCGCCTCGTTGGTGATGGGCTCGCCGCCGTCGAAGTCGCGCAGCACTTTCTGATACTGCACGTACGAGAGGGCCTTTTTGAGGTCGATGCCCTTGGGGTTATAAAAGCCGCCGGTATAGTCGGAGATGGCGACGATCTTCGCGCCGTACGCGGAAAGGGCGATCGCGGCCTCGCTGCCGACGTTGCCGAAACCCTGGATGGCGACCGTCGCCTTGCTGATCGGAACCTTCAGGTCCGCGAGGTATTTCTTAACCAAATACGCCACGCCGGCGCCGGTCGCTTCGCGGCGCCCCTGGGAGCCGCCGAGCGAAATGGGTTTCCCAGTCACCACCGCGGGCACCAAGTGGCCGATGTGGTTGGAGTAGGTGTCCATCATCCAGCCCATGATCTTCTCATTGGTGCCGACGTCGGGGGCGGGCACATCGATGTGAGGGCCCACGAAGTTCACCATCTCCTGCATGTAGCGCCGCGACAGGTGTTCGAGTTCGTCGGGAGTGAGGTCGTTGGGATTGACGATTACGCCGCCCTTGGCGCCGCCGTAGGGCAGGCCGACGAGGGAACATTTCCAGCTCATCCACATCGCCAGCGCCGCCACTTCTCCGATCGTGACGTCCTGGTGAAAGCGGATGCCTCCCTTGGACGGGCCGGTGGAGAGGTTGTGCTGGACGCGGTAGCCTTCGAAGACCGTCACGCCGCCATCCCGCCGCCGCACCGGCAGAGCGACGGCGAGGCAGCGGCGCGGGTACTTGGTACGGTCGCGGAGCGCGTCGGGCAGGTTGATCGCGTCCGCCGCCTGGTCGAACTGACGGCACGCCATGCGAAAGACATCGGAGTCGTAGAGCGAAGAGACGATGGCCTTGGACATGGTGGAAGCGTAAGGGGAGGCGACGGACGTGGCAAACGGTTTGGCGGGGCTGGCCGGCAGGGTGACCGCGCTCCGCTGTTGCCCGCGCCACGGCCGGCCCGCCAGAATCGACGCTCGATGCAGGGTGTGCTGATCAAGTTCGGGCTTTGGCTGCTCCAGAAAGTGGGCGCGGCATTGATCATCGTGGTGATCGCGGTCCCCGGGTATGGCCTGTGGCTCTACCTGCAGGAGGAAGGGGCGCTCGAAGCCACGCGGGTGGAGCGGCTCGCGCAGGCGGTCGCGGAGCGTGACCGTTTGCTGGCGGTGCAGGCGGCG
>JBEIHL010000734.1:0-2699 GCA_040381375.1 Opitutaceae bacterium | reverse complement strand
CTGCCCTTCGAGCACGCCGTAACGCTCAAGTCCGGCGTCGATACCGTGAACCGCCGCGTCAACAACCGGCGGGTTTCGCCGCGCCGCTGGAAGCGCGTCGCGAAGCCCGCAGGGCCGGCCGGTGCGCTGCTGCCGCTCAGCGGCTTCGCGACGATGACGCTTTCACGTTTCGAAGAGCAACACGGTGGCCGGCTGCCGACGTTCGCGCCGGATTCCATCCACAGCGAACTCTCCAATCCGGCGCTCTGGACCGAAGACCTCAATTTCGCCGCGACCCAGCCTTACACGAACCGCCGCATCCTCGAAGAAGGTGTCGACGCCGGTTACTTCCAGGCCGCCACCCGGCTTTGGGGTAAACTACACGTTCTCGGAGGCGTTCGGGCTGAGCGCGTCTCGGTCGATACGTTCACGTATGTGCGCTACCGCACCACTGCCGCCGCGATAGAGGCCGATCCGTTCCGTCGCGCGCAGATCGACTATGGCGCGCAGACGACGGATGGTGATTACACGAAGCTTTTTCCGAGCGTACATTTTGCCTATGACCTGACGCCGAATATCAAGACCCGCGCGAGCTGGTCGACCAGTTATGGTCGCCCGGGTCTGGCTGATCTTGTGCCGGCGGTGACGTTCAACGACCAGGCGATGACGGTCTCGGCGGGCAATCCCGGGCTGAAGCCCCAACTCGCCAAGAACATCGACGTCAAACTCGAGTACTACTTCAAGCAGACCGGCGTATTTACGATCGGACTGTTCAAGAAGGACATCAAAGACTACATCATCACGCGCGGCGGTGACATTGTAGAAAGCGGCCCGGACAACGGCTTCGAGGGCAACTTCGCCGGCTACACGCTGACGTCGCGGGCCAATGCCGGCAGCGCCGAGGTCACTGGCCTCGAAGTGGACTTCCGCCAGCGGCTGTCCTTCCTGCCCGGCCTGCTCAAAGGCATCACTCTCGCGGCAAACTACACGCGCCTCGAAACCAAGGGGAAATTCACGGGAACGACCGAGCTCAGGACGAATCAGGTGACCGGCTTTATCCCGCGCGCGGCGAACATCCGGGCGCTCTACAACTACAAGAAATGGGGCGCCTCGGCGTCGCTCAACTTCACCGGCGAACACATCATCACGCGTTCGACGGTCACGCGCGCCGCCGATGTCTTCCGGCGCAAGCTCACGACGGTGACCCTGGGCCTCACTTACAAGCTGCGGCCCAATGCCACCGTCTATGTCGACGCCAACAACATCTTCGAGGAAGGACCGGAGCGTTATCGTTATATCGCCTCCCGGACTCAGACGCAGACCTGGGGGCCGATGACGATCAACTTTGGTCTCAGCGGCCAGTTCTGACCGGGGCGATCGCTCTAGGAGCAAGCAAGGCAGGTCCCGGCGGGCCTGCCTTTTTTATTTCGCCTGGAGAACTCTCCGTGCCTCCGCGTCGGGGTTCTTCTCCGTTCGGTGCAGCAGCGTATATGTATTCGTTTGGCTGATGCGCTGGCCGGTTGCGAGCGGCGCGAGCGGACCGAGGGTTTCGAGCTCCACGTAGGTCTTCGGATCCGGATTGGTGTAAACTTCGGCGCTCGCACCGCGATCCGGGTATTCGACCCCGGCGACGCGGATGGTCGCGATCAGGCACATGACCTTTTCGCCCATCCACAGCATCCGGTCGGCGTCCGAGCCCAGCTTGTGACTCGCCGCCGGGTCGCGGGTGACCTTGATCAGTCCGTTCGCATGCGTGAGTTGCGGCCACGGCGTGTCCCGAAACCGGAAGTGTCCCTCCGGAAAGCGCGAACCCGCCGGAATCGGGACGTACACCGCGATCGGATCGCGCAACTGCGTGATGACCCAGATCGCCACGGGGAACGTGGCGCCCGAAACCTTCTCATACGTGGTCTCGATCATCATGACCGGATCGGCGCCCCGCAGCGTGATGCGCCGGGAAGTGCGCACGCCGTAGAACGGATCCACCGGTGAGGTGAGGATCACCGCTTCGCCCTCGCGCCGTGCCGCGCCTGGTAGTCCGTCGAACCCGGGCGGTGGCATCCATTTCTCCCGTCGGGTGTGAGTTTTCCACTCTGCTTCCGGTGAGGGCCAGGTCTTGTCGCCGCCGAAATTCACCCACTCCGCACCCGACGGATCGCCCTTCTTGCCGCGCAGGAAAACGTCGTCCCAGAACACGTTGTCTCCGTCGCGAAATCGAAAGCTCATCACTCGCCCAACTTCCGGCACCACGATGACCTCGACCGATTCGTTCTGCAGGCGCAGCGCGCCCGTCCAGCCCTGATGCGACACCGGGACGACGGCCGGCTCCCGATTGAAACGTCCGTCGAGATTGGCGGTTTCCGCCGCTGGCAGACGCCCGAAAACGGCCAACGCGAGGACCAGCAACGAGGGGCGAAGCATCCCGGATGATTCGGCTCCGGGAAAACCCCTGTCAAACTTCAGTGTTGCTGCGATTCCCAGCTGTAGGAGCGGCTTTACGCCGCGACCTCACCGGATCCGAATCGCGGTCGCGGCATAAAGCCGCTCCTACCATCGGACCACGACCTCACGCTTGACCGCATTGGCGCGAAGGAAACGCTCCCTCCATGATCGCCCATTCCCCGTCGCCTTCACGTCGCGTCACCCGCCGCCGCTTCCTGCAACACTCCGCGCTCGCCGGCGCCGCGCTGGCGTTTCCGGCGGTGCTGCGGTCGGCGAGT
>JBEIHL010000733.1:0-2699 GCA_040381375.1 Opitutaceae bacterium | reverse complement strand
GCTGCTCGGCCTGCTCGCCCCCGCCGGATTCGCCGCCAGCGCCCCCGCGTACGACTTCTACCTGTGCGCCAACCTCAACCGGAACTACACCATCGGGGCCAAGGTCGCGGCCAACAACGGCGTCTACCTCCACGATTCCGGCGCGTGGCGTCACGTCGGCTACAACGACGGCACGCTCACCGCCGTCGCATTTGATCCCCGCGATCGCAACGTCGTCTACACCTCCGCCCTCAACGGGCTGTGGCGCAGCCTCGACGGCGGCCGGCTCTGGCGGAACTGCAACGACTGGGACCTGACGGAAGCCCGCGACGTCGCGGTCGATCCCAACGCGCCGGATCACGTCTACCTCGCGCTGCCAGACGGCATCGCGGTATCCACCGACCGGGGACAGACGCTAGTCCGCCGCGAGAACGGCCTGCCTGTCCGCGGCAAGTACACGCAGGTGCTGCACATCGACCGCACCCGCGCGGGCCGCGTGTTCGCCGGCTGCGAGACCGGTATCTACCAAACCGAGGACGGCGCCGGCCGCTGGCGGCGCGTCTTCGCCACCCAGGACACCGTCTACGATATCCAGCAATCGCCCCACGATCCGCGCCGCTGGCTCGCCGCGACGCACCGGGCGGGTCTGCTGTCGTCGTCCGACGGCGGAAACACGTGGACGCGGAACCCGGCGGCACCGGCCACGCATCCGCTCTACAACGTCACGTTCGACGTCACTCAGCCGCAGCGTCTCGCGCTCGGGAGCTGGAGTCTAGGCGTGCTGACGAGTGAGGACGGCGGCCAGACGTGGACCAGCCGCAACGCCGGCCTGCCCGCCCCGCCAAACGTGTGGCGCGTGGGTATCGATCCCGCCGGCCGGCTCTACGCGAGTGTCGCCGCGCAGACGCTCTTCGTGTCGTCCGATTTCGGGCGCACGTGGCAGCCCGACACGATCGCCGCGGCGCAGGTCAACAAGTTCGTGCTCGTCCCCCGGCGCACCCCCTGAATCCAACCGCGACCCCCATGCGCCGCCCATTTCTCTCCACCCTCGTGTTCGTCGGCGCGGCGTTCTCCGCCTCCGCCCAGCCATCGTTTCAAGCCCCGGCGCCGTCGGCCGCACCGGTGACCGACGCCAGCCTGCGGCGCGCGGATTATTTTCGCCGGGTCGACGAAGTGCTCGACTGGGCCGCCGGCGGCGGCAGCGCGAAGACCGACGATCCGGCCAAGCTCGATCTCGCGATGATCGCCGCCCGGATCGTGCGCGGCCAGGACCTGCCGGGCTGTTCCCAGCGGGTCATCGAAATGATGCGCGAACCGGGCACCGGACCCTTCTGGATGTTTCCCAGTGTCTGCATCGCGTTCCTCGGCCGCGACCGGCTTTC
This sequence comes from Opitutaceae bacterium, assembly GCA_040381375.1. Lineage (GTDB taxonomy): Bacteria > Verrucomicrobiota > Verrucomicrobiia > Opitutales > Opitutaceae > ER46. The sequence continues at coordinate 1,338 of JBEIHL010000733.1, read as the reverse complement.
GCCCGAGGCCCTGGCCTCGATCCGCACCGCCTGGCGCACGACCCGCCAGATGCGCGGGGACACCGAGAATCATTTCGTGATGTACTATCTGTCGCTGTACCTCATGGCCGAACTCTATCCCGACGAGCCGGCCGAAATGTGGTACACCGGCAAGTCGTCCGCCGAGAACCTCGCCGAGGCCCGTTCGTTCATCCTCCACTGGATCGATGTCACGACGACGCTGGGGCAGGCCGAGTTCAATCCCACGCACTACCTCGGCGAGTACGTGATTCCGCTGCTGTTCCTCGCCAACTGGTCGCAGGATCCCGCGATGCGTCAGCGCGGCCGCATGATGCTCGACTGGCTCTTCGCGGAACTCGCCGCGAATTCGCTCAAAGGCGTGCTGCGCGGGCCGAATTCCCGCACCGACGAAGGCTCGGTCATCGAACGCTGGAATGCGATGGCGTCGTACTTTAGCTGGCTTCTCTTCGGCAACACCCCGCCCACGGCCGGCTACAGCGGCTGGGGCCTTTACTTCGCGCCGCTCGCAAAGAACTACGAGGTGCCCGAGGTCATCTACCGCATCGCGACCGATCGCCGCGCCGACATCCTCCAACGCGACCGCGCGCGGGTCCGCCGTTTCTGGCGTTACAGCGACGAGCTCTCTCCGCCGGTCCACAAAACCAATTATCTGCGGAAGGAATACGCCGTCGGTTCCACGCGCGGCGGCCGCATCGATCCGCTCCAGTCGCACGTCTGGGACGTCACGTGGGCCGAGGCCGATCCGCGCGGCAAACATCCGACGATGTTTTCGCTGCATCCGCACTCCGCGAGCGAGATCATCCAGGCGTCGTTCGTCTTCCATCCCGAACCGATGATCAAGGGCGTGACGTTCGAGGGAAAGCCCTCCTACGACTCGCCCGACAAGGTCATGGGCAGCTCGCCGTACGAGCAGGTCTTTCAGGATCTCGACACTGTCATCGCACTCTACGACATCCCGGCCGGCACGCGTTTTCCGCACATCAACGGTTTCTTTTCGAAGGATCTCGCCGACGTCACCGAGCACGCGTCCGACTGGATCTTCGCGCGCGGCGGCAACGCCTACCTCGCCTACCGGCCGCTGGCCGCGTATCATTGGACCAAGTACCTGCACCACACGAGCGGTTGGGCGAAAACGCGCCTCGACCTGGGCGGCCGCCTGCTGACGAGTCCGCATTTGCAGAATGGCACGATCGTCCAGGCCGCGAGCGCCGGCGAGTTCCAGAGCTTCGCCGCCTTCCAGGCGGCCATCACCGCGCTCCCGCTCACGTTCCAACTCGAACCGACTCCCACTGTATCCCTGACCACGTTGCGCGGACG
>JBEIHL010000732.1:0-2704 GCA_040381375.1 Opitutaceae bacterium | reverse complement strand
GCGTACGCACCAGACCGCACTCGCGGCCGAGGGCGTGCAGCTCTACGTGGTCACGGGCTTGGGCAAGGGCGACGAAACCGTCGTGGATACGACGTCGATTTCCGGCGCCCGTGTGCGCGCGGTGTACGTTCCCTTCAGCGACCGCATGGCCGACCTGATGTCGGCGGCCGACCTCGTGCTCTCGCGCGCCGGCGCGGGCACGCTCGCCGAACTGATCCGGTGCGAGACGCCCGCGATTCTGGTGCCGTATCCACAGGCGGCGGACGACCACCAGCGGGCCAACGCGGATTACTTCGCCGGGCAGGGCGGGGGAGTCGTCGTGCCGCAGGACCGGCTCGACGGGCTGCTCGCCACCGTGCTAGGCCTGATCGTCGACGACGAACGGCTGCGGGCGTTTCGCGCCCGTCTCCAGCAGTTGGACCGCGCCAGCGCGCTCGAGGCGATGCTCGCCGATCTCGAGAATTTGGCCCGGGGCGAAACCGACGGCGGCGGCCGTCACCCGGCCGGTTCAACTCCCAGCGACGGCCCCACGCGGGCGTCGCTCAGCGCGCGATGAGGCCGGTCACTCCACCCTCACTTTTCGGACGCGAGATCCGCCGCATTCACTGCGTCGGCCTCACCGGCATGGGCGTCGGTCCGCTCGCGCTCTATCTCGCGCAGCTCGGGTTCACGGTCACGGGCGAGGATGATGCACCGCTCGAGGCGATGGAGGTCGCACTCCGTCGCGGTGGCGTCACGCGGGTCGCGCTGCCCGCGGATACGGAACTGCTGATGTGTTCCTCGGCGGTGGCTCCGACCCATCCGGCCTGCGTGGCGGCGCGGGCGCGGGGGATTCCCGTGGTGCGTCGGGGCGAGTTGCTGGCCGAAGTCGTGCGGGATCGGAAGCTGGTCGCGGTGGGCGGCTCGCATGGCAAGACGACGACCACCGCTCTGCTGGTCGCGGCGCTGCGCCAGGCGAATTTTCCGGCGGGCTACGTTTTGGGTGGATTGTTTGCCGACGACACGCCACCGGCGCGGGCCGGTTCGAGCGACTGGGTGGTGGCGGAGATCGACGAAAGCGACGGCACGATCGACCGCTTTTCGCCCGAGATCACCGTGATCGTGAATCTCGACTGGGATCATCCCGATTACTACCGCCACACGGCCGATCTCGAATCCACGTTCGCGGCGCTGGTCGCGCGGACCCGTGGGACCGTCCTGGTGAGCGATGCCTGCGCGATGTCCGCGCGGGTCGTGGCGGGGCAACCCGAGCGCGCGCGCACCTTCGGCCGCACCGGGGATTTTCGCTTCGAGATCGATCGCGAGGCGACGGAGCGCATGACGCTGCGGCTGGGTGGACACTTTGCGTTGACGACCGCGGACGTGCGGGCGCGGGGAGATTTCAATGCGGCCAACGCCGCCGCCGCCCTTGCGGCCGCGCAATTGATGGGGGCAACTCCGACGGGCCAGGCGCTGACGGAATTTCCCGGCGTGCGTCGGCGTCAGTCGGTCCTGCAGGTCGCCGATGGAATCACGGTCATCGAGGACTATGCCCATCATCCGGCGGAAATTCGCGCGTTGCTCGCGAGCCTGCGGCGGCGAGTGAGTCCGGCGGGCCGCCTCGTGGTCGTGTTTCAACCGCACCGTTTCAGCCGGACGGCGCAGTTCAAGGTGGAGTTTGCCGCGGCGCTGGCGGCGGCGGACTGGGTTTTCCTGCTCGACGTGTATTCCGCGGGCGAGGCCCCGGTGGCGGGCGGCACGACGGCGGACATTTATGCCGAGCTCAAACGCAGCGCGCCGGCGCTGCCGGTGGGATACCTGCCGGGGGGCGACGGGGCATTGGCGGGCGCGTTGAGTGGCGAGGTGAAACCGGGCGACCTCGTGGCCTTCGTCGGCGCGGGCGACATTGACCGGCGGGCGCGCGAGTGGCTCGGCATCTTCGCGGCGGCCGCGGCGCGCGGACGCGGGTGGGACGAGGCGCGGGCGGCGATCGCGGCCCGCGTTGGCCCGGAGAGCCGGATCCGGCGCGAGGAACCGCTCGCGAAAAAGACCACGCTGCAGGTGGGCGGTGCGGCGCGGCTCTACGCGGAACCCGGGTCGGTGGCGGACCTGCAGTCCATGCTGCGCGAGGCGAACGCGCGAGGCATCCCGATCTTCATGCTGGGTCGTGGCTCCAATCTCGTCGTGCCGGATGAAGGCGTGGACGGCCTGGTGATCGCGCTCGCGCACGAAAGCTGGTCAGCCTTCGAGCCGCGCGCCGATGGCCGGGTGTGGGTCGGCGCCGGGCTGCGGCTGAAGAACCTGTGCGGACTGGCGGCGGCGGCCGGGCTGGTGGGCTTCGAATTTCTCGAAGGCATTCCCGGGAATGTCGGCGGCGCGCTGCGGATGAATGCGGGCGCGATGGGCGGCTGGATGTTCGACGTCGTGGAAGCGGTGCAGATCATGACTTTTCCCGGCGACGTGCAGACGCTCGGGAAATCCGCGATGCACGTCGACTACCGGCACTGCGCGGAACTGGAGCAGGCGATTGCGTTGGGCGCGCTGCTGCGACCGGCTTCGCAAGCCGAGGCGGCGGCGATCAACGCGAAGATCACCGGCTACCGGAACAAGCGGCGGGAAACGCAGCCCCGCGAGCCGAGTGCGGGCTGCATGTTCAAGAATCCGCCGGGCGATTCCGCCGGGCGGCTCATCGACGCCAGCGGACTCAAGGGCGAGCGCGTCGGAG
>JBEIHL010000731.1:0-2706 GCA_040381375.1 Opitutaceae bacterium | reverse complement strand
GACGATGGAGAAATTTGTCGTGTCGGGCGAACGCTCGACCCTCGATTCGAACGCGCAGGGCGCCGGAACGTTTCTCACCAGCGAGCGGCTCGGCGCGAAGCCGACCACGCAGCGGTCGTTGGCGGACGTGATCAGCGCGTCGTCCTTCGTCACGCTTCGCGCCCTGTCGGGCGACCGCGAAGAGGCGCAGATTTCCGCGGTGGGCCAGAACGCCCGCTACAATTCGATCATGATCGATGGGGCGCGTATCAACGACCAGTTCGGCCTCAACATGACCGGCCTCGCGTCGTTCTTCAACCCGCTCTCGCTCGACACGATCGAGCAGCTTTCGGTGTCGGTTTCGCCGTACGACGTGCGCCAGTCCGGCTTCACCGGCGCCGCCGTCAACGCGGTGACCAAGAGCGGCACGAATCGTTTCAGCGGCAGCGCGTACTACATTTTCAGCGGCAACGAATGGCTCGGCTATCAGATGCAAGGTGAAGATGTGCAGACCCGCGCCGTGCAGGGGCGCAAGGTGGTCCCCGTCACCGAGCGCACGACCTGGGGCGCCACGCTGGGCGGCCCGATCCTGAAGGACCGCCTGTTCTTCTTCGCCTCGTACGAAAAGTTCGAGCGTCTCACGCCGCCGAACAATCCCGGGTTCACGCCGCTGGCGTCGGAGATCGCCGCGATCCAGGCGCGGTTCGCCTCGATCAATTCGGGCTCCGGCCGGACCATCGATTGGGGTCAGCCGGGCGGCTCGGCCGTCAATCTGACCGAGGACGAGAAGATCATGGCCAAGCTCGATTGGCAGGTCACAAAGGACCACCGGCTGAGCGTCCGGTATTCCACCACCGAGGGCCAGCTGCCGCAGTACGGCGCCTTCACCGCGACCTCCGGGGCCCGCGGCGTCAACTCCACGCCAACCGGACCCGGTTTCGCCTTCGACTCCTATTTCTACGCCCAGGAGCGCAAGGAGAAGGTCACGGCCGCGCAGTTTGTCAGCCAGTGGACGCCGAACCTGAAGACGGAGTTGAAGTATTCGACCACGAACCAGGAACAGCTCACGCCGACCAAGGCCGCGCTGCCGCTGATCAACATTCTCAACGTGAGCGGTATCAGCCAATCGGGTACGCCGACGACCGGCATTCTCTTTCTCGGCACCGAGTTCAGCCGCCACGGCAACCAGATCTTCGTCGATACGAAAAGCTACAGCGGCACCGCGGAATACTTCCGCGGCAACTTCGTGTTCACCGGCGGCTTCGACCGCGAGGAGAGCGACTTCGTCAACCTGTTCCGCTCGGGTTCCTACGGGCAGTTCGACTTCAACGGCACCGCGGGCTTCACCGCCGGCACCGTGGCGGCCTTCAACCGCTCGATGTACGATCCCACCGTGCGTCCGGCCGCGGACCTGTCCCGCTTCGCCGTCACCGGCCTTTTCGGCCAGGTGAAGTGGGACATCTCCCGCCGGCTTTCCCTGGTGGGCGGTGTCCGGTTCGACATGACCGAAAGCGGGAGTCCCCCGCTCTTCAACCAGAAGCTTTTCAGCCAGACGGGATTTCGGAACACCGGCACGGTCGACGGCGTGACGACCGTATCGCCGCGCGTCGGCGTCAACTGGAGTGTGGACGAGGACCGCAAGATCCAGGTGCGGGGCGGCTTCGGCCGCTTCCTCGGACGTTCGCCGTGGGTCTTCTTCTCGAATTCCTACAACCAGCTCGGCGTGGGCACGTTCACACTCACGACCGCTCCGGCGAGCCTGGAGGCCTACCTGCGCAGCGGCTTTGATCCGGCCAACCCGATCGGCAGCGCTCCCGATACCGGCACGAACGACCGCGAGGTCGACTGGACCGACGACAAGATCAAGCTGCCCTCCGTCTGGCGCGGCAACGCCGCGGTGGACTATCGTCTCCCGTTCCTGGATACGGTCGCCACCCTCGAGCTCGTCCAGACCTACAACGACCAGACGTTCTTCATCCGGAACGAGAACCTGCGCTCCACGGGCGTCGGCGCCGACGGCCGGCCCCGGTTCGCTGGCAGCCCGTCACTGGCCAACAACGCCGCGACCGCGCAGTATCCGGATTTCCTGAACCTGTACCGCATCCGCAACATCTCCGTCGGCGAGTCGCGCTACGTTTCGCTCACGCTCGATCGCCCGATGCGGAATCGCTGGGCCTACAGCTTCTCCTACACGCGCGGCCGCTCCAGCGACGCGCAGATCTTCGGCTCGACGACCGCCGGCAGCCAGTTCGGCCGCAATCCGGTCTTCTTCCAGAACGAGGTGGTCGAGGCGCGTTCCGACTTCGAGGTCCGCGACCGCTTCCAACTCACGTACACGCGCGAGTTCAACCTTCTGGGCCGCGTCCTCAAGCGCGACGCCAAGGACCGCAGCGCCCGCACGCTCGTCTCGCTCTATTACGAGGGCCGCACGGGCAACCCGTACAGCTGGGTCTACTCGAACGACATGAACGGCGATGGCATCAGCCAGAACGACCTCGTCGCCGTCCCCTCCAACGCGAGCGATCAGCGTTTCAACTTCAGCGGCATGACGCCCGAGGCGATCAACGCCTACTTCGCGTTCCTCAGCCAGTCCGGGCTCGCCCGCTACTCCGGCGGTTACGCCCCCCGCAACGCCTACTTGCAGCCCTTCGTCAACCGGCTCGACCTGAAGATCTCGCAACACATCCCGCTGTTCAAACCCGCCCAGCTCGAGGTGTTCCTCGACTT
>JBEIHL010000730.1:0-2711 GCA_040381375.1 Opitutaceae bacterium | reverse complement strand
CGGCAGTCCCACCTGGGCGCGCGGCGCGCGCGTGCTGGGGACGATCGAGCGGCTGCTGGCGTGCGATCCCCGGCCCGCGGAAATCATCGTGCACGTCGATGCAGGCGATGGCACGCTGGAAGCCGCGCTCGCCGCGCGTTTCCCGGAGGTACGCTTGCTCGTGAGCACCCGCCGTGTCGGTCCGGGCGGCGGACGGCACCGCTGCCTCGGTGCGGCAACGCAGCCGATCTTCGTATCGTTCGACGATGATTCGTGGCCGCTGGATGGTGATTTTTTTTCCGAGACGCTCCGGCTCTTTGCCGCGACGCCGTACGTGGCGCTGTTCGCCGCAACCATCTCTCACCCCGGAGAAGTGCCTCCGGCGCGCGTTGATCTCGTCAAGCCGGCCGTCGAGTTCACCGGTTGCGGCTGGGCCATACGCACGAAGGCGTACCGGCAGTGCGCGGGGTTTGTGGACCGTCCACTCGCGTATGGCATCGAGGAGTCCGATCTTGGCCTCCAATTTTTCGCCCGCGGTTTGAAGATCGCTCGCGCCCGTTCGTTGCGCGTCTTTCACGACACTCAGCTTGCGCATCATCGCCGGCCCGAGCAGGCGACGGCTTCGATCCAGAATGTTGCGTTGCTGGCCTGGCTTCGTTTTCCGGTCGCACTATGGCCACGCGCGTTCCTGCAGGTCTTGAACATGGCGGTCGACCAGGCGCGCCGCGGGCGCGGCCGGGGCGTGCCCGCGGGGATCGTCAGTTTGCCGAGGGTGCTCTGGCAATGGCGACGCGAGCGACGGCCGCTGCCCGCGTCGGCTGTGCGCGGCTATCTGGCCCGGCGGCAGCGGCCGGCGGCGCGCCTGTCCGCGGACTGTTTACATGAGCCTGCTTCCGTCGCGCATTGAGCCCTGGTTGCTGCGGGCGCCGCAGGGCGTTGCGAGCCGGCTGCGCGTCGCACTCTACGTGGCGCTCGGCCTGCGCGCGGGCCAGCCGATTCGCATGGAGCGCGGGCGGATCCGCCGGTGCGCGCAGATCGAGATCGGCCGCAACAACGCGTTTTCCGAGGGCTGGCAGCTCTGGCCGATCGACGCCCCTCACTCCGGCGTCCGGATCCGCATCGGCGACGACAATTATTTCAATCGCAACGTGTTCATCGATGCGTGCGGCTCCGTCGAGATCGGGAGCGAAAACCAGTTTGGCCCCGATGTGTACGTTACGGATTCCAACCACCGGCATGGCCCGGGGATCGTGGGCAAGCGGATGGGCATGGACGTGGGCCGGGTGCGGATCGGCAACGGCTGCTGGATCGGGGCCAAAGCCGTGATTTTGATGAACGTCGAGCTGGGCGACCGGTGTGTCGTCGGGGCCGGGGCGGTGGTGACGCGAAGCTTTCCGGCGGACAGCGTCGTGGTGGGAGTGCCGGCCCGGGCGATCGGGACGTCGGTCGGGACCAAGGAAGGAAACTTGCGGTGAAAATACTTCTGACGCATCCGGGCACTCAATACGCCCCGCGCCTGGCATCCGAGTTGCACCGTCGCGGGGTGCTGGGCCGCTTCGTGACCGGCTTTGCGTTGTCGAGCGACAGTTGGCTGGGCGCGATGGAGCGGTCGATGCCGGAACGACTCCGTCGCCGCTGGTCCAATCGCTGGGTGCAGGGAGTGCCGGCGGCGCGGCTGGCGACGTTTCCCGAGTTGGAATGGAAGGCCAGACGACGCATCAAGCGCGGTGAACCGGCCGAGCGGGTTCTGGCGGATCGCAACGAGGACTTTCAACGTTTGGTGCCGGATCGGTGGCTGGCGGAATCTTCCCACGTCGTCGGTTTTGACACCTCTTCCTGGCTCCTCGCGCAGCGGGCGGTGGCCGCAGGAAGGCCGTTTCTGCTCGACCAAAGCATCGGGCATCCGGTGGCGAAGGAGCAAGTCTACCGGGAGCTGCGCGACCGATATCCTGACTGGGCGGAAACGGTGCCGATGAAGTGCCAGACCCATCTGCAGCGCGAGGCGGCCGAGCATGCGCTCGCCGAAACGATCGTGGTGCCGAGTCGATTTGTCCGTCGGACGTTGGTCGAGCACGGCGTCGATCCGGCCAAGATCTGCATCAATCCCTTCGGCACCGATCTCGCCTTTTTTACCCCGGCGCCGCGGCCGCCCGCGGGCCCGGTGATCTTCCTCTTCGTCGGTTCGCTTTCCGCGCGCAAGGGCGTGCCCAGCCTACTGCGGGCCTGGGCGATGTTGCGACCGGCCGGCAGAGCGGAACTGTGGTTCGCAGGCGGCGGATCGGTCCCGGTCTCGGACGCGCTTCTGCCGGACGTAAAGTGGCTGGGCGCGCTGTCGCGATCTGAAATCGCCGCCACGTTGCGCCGCGCGCACGTGCTGGTGTGTCCGAGTTTTTTCGAGGGACTCGCGCAAGTCCAGGTGGAGGCACTGGCGGCCGGACTGCCGGTGATCGGCACGCCCTCGAGCGGGGCGGAGGATATCGTGATTCCCGAAGAAACGGGCCTCGTGATTCCCGCCGGCGCGGAGACTGAACTGGCGGCGGCGATGGAGCGGGTGCTGGGCGATGACGCCTTTCGGCGCCATCTGCGCGAGCGAGTGATGGCGACGCGCGAACGGCTCAGTTGGTCGCACTATGGGGAGCGCTGGCGGGCAATCGTTGGACGGAGTGGCTGCGGGCTCTCCGGCCTTGGAGACCTCCACCCGAAGAAGCCGGAATTGAAGCCATGAGAAGCGT
>JBEIHL010000729.1:0-2718 GCA_040381375.1 Opitutaceae bacterium | reverse complement strand
TGCCGACGATCGTCTCGTGGCCCGGCCGCGCCAAACCCGGCCGGGTGGAGACGCCGGTGCACATCGTGGATTGGGTCCCGACGATTGCCGCGCTCACGCGCTATCGTTCCACGCGCGACCTGAAATGGGATGGCACGAATCTTCTGCCCCTCCTCACCACGCACGCCGCGCTGCCGGACCGCCCGCTCTACTCGGTGGCGCCTGGCTGGCGCGCGCGTTCGATTCAGTTTGGGACGTGGAAAGTCATCGCGACGGGCGAGGGTGCCCAGCGGAAGAACGAACTCTACCATCTCGCCACCGATCCGGGCGAAACGAACAATCTCGCCGACCGTGAACCCGGCAAACTGGCCGAACTGCTCCAGATGCTCGAGCAGGCCGGCGCTCGGGATCGCGACGCGCTGCCGAAGGATTGAGCCGGAACAGTTCCCGACAACCGCTCATAAGAAACAGAGATTAACCACGGATCACACCGATGGCACGGATGCAGAGGAAACCGAACTTGCCCGTATCTGTGTAATCCGCGTGATCCGTGGTCAAAATCTCGGCGTCGGCTTTCCGACCCAATAGGCTAAAGTCCAAGTGCGATTCATACCAGTTGGTATGTGGATATTCTCCCTTCTGCTGTTGCTCGCGACCGCGCTTCGCGCCCAGCCGCCGGCGGACCATCTGCCCGGCACGAGCCCGCTCGCCCGGTCGGAGGAGTTTGCCCCGCGCATGGTGGCCGGCATCGACCGGGCGCTCGATCGGCAGCTTGAGGAAACGGTGGCGCAACGGGAGCGGTTTTGGCGCCGCGAACCGACGTCGCCTGCCGCCTACGCGGCGTCGATCGCGCCGAATCGGACGCGGCTGCAGCAGATCATCGGCGCGGTGGACGAACGGCGGGCGCCGGCCGTGATCGAGTATGTCGGCGGACCGGACCGGCCGGTGCTGGTGGCGGAGACGGAGCGGGTGCGCGTGTTCGCGGTGCGTTGGGCGGTGTTCGAGGGCGTGAACGGCGAAGGTCTGCTGCTCGAACCGAAAGAGCGGGTCCGCGCGCGGATCGTGGCGCTGCCCGATGCGGACGAACTGCCGGAGGCGTTGGCCGGACTGATGGCTGGGGAAAATGCCTGGGCCCTGCGTCTCGCCGAAAGTGGCTGCGAGGTCATCGTGCCTGCGCTGCTCGACCGGCGGGCGACGTGGTCAGGCAATCCGCGCATCGCGATGACGGATCAGACCCATCGCGAGTGGATCTGGCGGCAGTCGTACGAATTGGGCCGGCACCCCATTGGCTTCGAAGTGCAGACGGTGCGCTCGGTGCTCGATGCGTGGGCCGCGCGAAGCGAAAAACTGCCGGTCGGCGTGGCGGGTTACGGCGAGGGTGGATTGATCGCGCTGTACGCGTCGGCCATCGATCCGCGGGTCGACGCGGCTTTGGTCAGCGGGTACTTTCAGCGCCGGGAGGAACTGTGGCGGGAGCCGATCTACCGGCGGGTGTTTGGGCTCCTGAAGGAATTTGGCGATGCGGAGATCGCGAGCCTGGTCGCGCCGCGCACGCTGGTGATCGAGCACAGCGCGGGACCGCGCCGCGACGGCCCGCCGGCGGTGGACGCGCAGCGGCGCAAGGGGGCGGCGCCCGGGGTGATGGCGCCGCCGGCATTCGCATCGGTCCGGTACGAGGTGGAGCGCGCGCGGGCACTCACGGCGGATTTGGGAAAGCCGGCCACGCTGATTTCGGGGCCGGACGGCGCCGTCGTCGGGCCGGGGTCAGGGCCGGCGCGGCAGGCCTTGCTCGAGGCGCTCGGCGTAACGGCACTGCCGATACGCGAGACGGTGGCGGCGCCGAAAGTGCATTTCCGGCCCGATGCCGAAGTCCGGCAGCAGCGACGCGTCGCGGAGCTGGGCGATTTTTGTCAGCGGCTGCAGCGGCGGTCGGAATCCGGGCGGGAAGCGCTCTGGCAGGCGACGACACCGCAGCCGGGCGTGGATTGGGCGGGACAGGCGCAGCCGTTGCGCGAGCGGATGTGGAGCGAGGTATTCGGGCGGCTGACCGATCCGTCACTGCCGCCGAACGCGCGCAGCCGGAAGCTGGAGGAGCGGCCGGAGTACACGATCTGGGAAGTGACGCTTGACGTGTGGCCGGAGGTTTTTGCGTGGGGATACCTGCTGCTGCCGTCCGGCCTGAAGCCCGGGGAAAAGCGACCGGTCGTCGTGGCGCAGCACGGCCTCGAGGGCACGCCTTTCAAGACGATCAACGAAGACCGCGAAAGCCGCGACTGGGCGACGTATCGCGCGTATGCGCGGGCGCTGGCGGCGCGCGGCTTCATCGTTTTCGCGCCGCACAATCCCTACACGGGCGGGGAGGCGTTTCGCCGACTGCAGGCGAAGGCGCATCCGCTCGGGCTGACGCTCTTCTCGTACATCCTCGGGCAGCATCAGCGGACGCTGGAATGGCTGGGCTCCCTGCCTCCGGTCGACGCGAAGCGGATTGGATTTTACGGCATCTCGTATGGCGGCCTTTCCGCCCTCCGGCTGCCGGCGCTGCTGAACGGATACGCGCTGTCGATCTGCAGTGCCGCGTTCAACGACTGGCCGCGGAAGATCGTGTCGCCGGAGTTTCGGGCCTCGTACCTGTTCACGGCGGAGCACGAGCAGTTCTCTTTCGATCTCGGGAGCACGTTCGGGCATGCCGAGATGGCGCGGCTGATCGCGCCGCGGCCCTTCATGGTCGAACGCGGCCAC
>JBEIHL010000728.1:0-2718 GCA_040381375.1 Opitutaceae bacterium | reverse complement strand
GGGGTCCGTCCGCGCTGATGTTCGTCTGCTCGGCGCGCAGGCCACCCGTGATCTTCAGCCGCCGGTCGGCAAGCTGCACGTCTCCCCGCAGGTAGGCGGCCGTGGTCACTTCCTCCGCATACTTGGACAGGCCGACGGAGGAACGGTACGCGTTGTTGTCGTTGGTGGTGAAATACCCGGGCTGGGTGCGGTAAAGGTCCCAGAGTTTGCCGTTGCCCGGCCGTTGCGTCGGCGGAAAGCCGAACACCCCCGGCCGGCGGGAAAACAGCTCGTCAAGGATGACGGCAGCGGAGTCGTCGCTGGTTCCCGTCGGAGCGTTGCTGGCCCGGCCATCGGCGCCGACAAAGGCGTAGCCCGAGGTGCCGCCCACCCGGTCGCGCGCGTTCTGGCGCACGTCGAGTCCGGCCTTGAGCGCAACGGGCACGCGCGCGGCGAAGTCCCGCGCGAGGTTGAAGTAGGCGCTCCGCTTCAGGTCCCGCGACTCGTCGTCGAAGCGGCGGCCGAACTGCGAGTTGCCGCCGCCGCTCACGATCGCGTAACTGGATAACGAATACGGATCGACCGCGGCGCCGGTGGCGCCGTCGGTCACCACCACCCGGCCGGGACGGATCGCGCCGATGTCCTCGAAGGCGACGGTCACGCCCGACCGCTGGGCGGACACGCTGCCGAAATAGCCACGTGAGAGATTGCTCACCACGCTCCTGGCGCGCGAATCGCCGGCTCCCGCCTCGGCCTTCCAGATCGGACCGTTGTGCCGGTAGATGACACTGAGGCTGAGATTGGCCGAATCCTGGTCGCGGTCGGCATTGTTGAGCGTGACCGAGCCCGCGCCCGCGAAGCCGCGCGTGAAGGTCGGGCCGAAATTGCCCGCCGCCACGCGATTCACGCTGAACGTCTGGTCCCGGCTGCTGTAGTCGCCGGCAAACGAGGTGGTCTGGACGGACAACGAGACGCGATCCCGCGGGCCCAGCCGGTAGTCGACGGTGGCGCCGGCGGACGTACGGCGCGTCTGCCGCGGAAAATCCCGCACGAGGAAGTCGCTGAGGTAAGGTCGGTCCGGGGTTGTATTCGGCAGATTGCCGCCGTTCGTCGCCGCGGCCGCGCCGCGCCAGGTCGTCTGCACGAAACGCGAGGGCTGGTACTGCGTCGAGGCACCGCCCGAGAGGGTGAAGCCAAAGCGCTCGTTCACCGGCCGGACGTAGGAGAACTCGAAACCGGGATGCACCTTGCGGCTCGGCCAGCGGCCGGGGCCGGGCGTGCGGTCGAAATCGCGCGCGTCGTCCCGCATCAGCAGGTACGCGCTGGCGTTGAAGGCGGGCTTTGCCCGGTCGAACGCGCTCCGCATGACCATGTTGATCGAACCGGCCAGCGCCATGCCGGGCGACTCGGGCGTCGGGGAAAAGCGCACCTCGATGCGGGCGAGGTTGTTCGTGGCGACGTTCGTCATCTGGATGTTTCGCGCCGTGTTTGCCTGCGCGCTCGCCTGGTCGAAGCCGTTTACGGTGACTGGGGTGTAATCCGCGGGGACACCGTTGAGCTGCACGTTCATCGCCTCGCCGCCGACCCAGGCGATGGAAACGCCCGGAACCGACTTGAGCAGTTCGCCGACGCTGCCGTCGGCCGTGGTGCCGAATTCGTCCGCGGCAATCACCTTGCGCATGTCGGGCGCGAAGCGCTGGTCGTTGATCGCGATCGCACTGCCGTCCATTTCGCGCGCCGTCGATACGACGAAGCGCGCGAGCTTGACGGTAGCCTCAGTCGCGCCGGCCTCGCCCAGGGAGAAATCGCGGCGGGCGCTCTGGCCGGGCGCCACCCGGAGCGTCGCCACGTCGTCCCCAAGTCCGGTATAGAAGACCCGCACCCGAACCTCGCCCGCCGGCACCACGCGAAACACATACGCCCCCACCGAATCGGTGAACGCCTCCAGGCCGGTGCCTTCGATCGTCACGCGCGCCCGTTCGAGGTACTCGCCCGTCCGCGCGAATGAGACGCGCCCGGCCAGGGCGCCGCTGCGATCATCGGCGGCGGTTCCACGATTCGCCCCGGCAAACGCCCACAGCAAAAGCAGGCTCAAGACCGAAACGAGACCTCGGGACGCGGACTTGATCGCGGGCGAAACGAGCATGGTGCGGGGGGGGAAGCGGGCTTTTACTTCAGCGACAAAGTCACGTCCACGCTTGGGTGGCACCGCTCGCGGAGCAATAGCGATGTGTCGCCGCGCGGTGCCCGGAGTCCGGCACCACCGAGGGTCGCTTGACTTCGCAGGCCCGCGTCGGTTGAGGGAGGCATGTCTCCCGCTCTCCGGATCATGCCGCGCGCCGAGACCCGGCGTCGCCGGATTAATTCCCAGAGCCGGGGCCTCGCGGTCCGGATCGCCCTGCTGGTGCTGGGCGTTCCCATCCTCGGCACCGTCCGGTCGGCCCGCGCGGCGGAACGGGTGGAGGTGCGCCCGGACATCGCCTATGCGAGCAGCGACCATCCACGCCAGACGCTCGACCTGTATCTGCCGGCGGAGCGCGCGCGGGATCGTCTCCTGCCCGTGGTCGTGTTCATTCACGGCGGCGGCTGGCAGAACGGCAGCAAGGCGTCCGGCAAAGGCTGGCTGGAACCGTACGCCGCGAGCGGTGAGTACGCGGCTGTATCCATCGGTTATCGGCTCGCGGGCGATGCCCGCTGGCCTGCTCAGATTCACGACTGCAAGGCGGCGATCCGCTGGAT
>JBEIHL010000727.1:0-2725 GCA_040381375.1 Opitutaceae bacterium | reverse complement strand
GGTCTCGTACCCGGCGCCCTTTCTGTTTCAATCGATCCTTTGAACAGGAAGGCCAGGAAGAGCGGGAAGGAATGGAATTACATCTTCCCGATCTCCCCGGCCTTTCTGTTCAATCAATCGGCTCTGACCTTGAATCCGTTCCGCTGGCTCCGCGAGGGCGGTTGAAATTTTTCCGGGTTGCTCTCTCGCTGTTGATCCATGCCCGACTTTCGCGTCCACTGCCTGCCCGCGACGAAGGAGCCCGCCGAGCTGACGCTCTCGCCGGAGGAGTCACATCATCTCCTCAACGTGAACCGGGCGCGCATCGGTGACCCGGTGATCGCCTTCGACGGCCACGGCACCGAATGGACGTCCGAACTGATCGGTGACCGACGCCAGGGGGCGGTGTTGCGCGTGCTTTCCACGCACACCCGGACTCCCCAGCCCTGCGCCATCACGCTCGGGCAGGCGTTGCCGAAGGGGCCGGCCATGGATGCCATCGTGCGCAAAGCCACGGAAATCGGCGCGGCCTGCATTGTGCCGATCGAGACCGAGCGCACCCAGGTTCACCTCGACGGCGCACGTTCCGATCGCAAGGTCGACAAGTGGCGCGTCGCGGCGCTCGAGGCCGCGAAACAGTGCGGCAATCCCTTTCTCCCCGAGATCGCGCCGGTGCAGCGGCTGCATGATTTCATCGGCGGGACGGGTGGTCAGGAGCTCAAACTGGTCGCGAGTCTCCAGCCCGGCGCCACGTCGCTTAAACCGGTGCTCGCGGACTTTCGCGCCCGGCACGGCCGGCCACCACACTCGGTGCTCTGGCTCATCGGGCCCGAAGGCGATTTCACCCCCGACGAAGTGAATCGTGCCCTCAGTGCCGGTTTCGTACCGATCACGCTCGGGCCGCTGGTGCTCCGATGCGAAACGGCGGCGGTGTATGCGCTGAGCGTAACGAGTTATGAGCTGCAGGAAGGGACGGGGAACAAGGGACAAGGGACATGTGGCAAGTGACAAGAGGAAGTCCGCCGCAGATCGATCGTATCTGAATCCTTGTTACTTGGTACCTGTGAATTGGTCCTTCGCCTCCGCGCCTTGCCACCTGACACTTGTCACTTCTCCCCCCTCACCAAACCAACAACCCGCCCGCAAACGTCAGCCCGCGCCGACGCTGCAGAAGATGATCCGGTCGCCGTCGGTAAAGATGCCTTCCTCGGCGGCCCAACCGAGGGCCATCGAAACGCTCGCCGCGCTCGTGTTGCCGTACTTCGAGATGGTGACGACGAATTTGTCGTAGGGAATGCCGACACGCTTGCTCACGGCCTTGAGGATTCGCTCGTTCGCCTGGTGCGGCACGATCCACGCGATGTCGTCCGGCTTCAGGTTTTCGCGGGCGAGGGTCTGCTCGATCTGCTCGGCAAAACCGATGACCGCGTGCTTGAAGACCGCGGCGCCATCCATCTGCAGGTAAAAGCTCTCGAGGTCCCCGCTGATCACGTCGGGCCAGGGCATACGCGCGCCTCCGCCCGGACGTTGGATCGCCTCGAACTGATCCGCATCGCCCGAAAGCCCCATGGGGTGCAAACGGTGTCCGCCCATGCCAGCGGTCAGGATCGCCGCGCCCGCCCCGTCGCCGAACAGAAAGGCGGTGTCATGACATTCCGGATTCGTGATGCGAGACAGCAACTCGGCCGTGACAACGACGACGTTCTTGGCCGTGCCGCCGAGAATGAAGCACCGGCCAACCTCGAGGCCATAAAGCCAGCCCGAGCAGGCCGCATTGAGGTCGAAAGCCAGCGCGCGCGGAATGCCCAGCTCCCGCGCCAGAGAGCTCGCCGCCGACGGGACCGGCTGATCCGGGATGATCGTCGCCATGATGACGCCGTCGATCTGTTCGACCGTCATCCCCGCCTGAGTCAGGGCGTGATGCACGGCGATCTTCGCGAGATGCGTCGCCGACTCGTCCTCCGCGGCGTAGCGGCGCTCCCGGATACCCGTAAGACGAATCATTTCCTCCTCGGTCCGATCCGGAAAGGCCTTCAGGATTTCACTATTGGGTCGGACGGTCGCAGGGACCGAATAACCCACCCCTGCGATGCAAACGGTGTCAGCAGCCATGCTCACTACGGCGAAGGATTAGGTGACGGAAGGTCCGCGTCGACTCAAGATTTGCGCGCCGCGAGGTAACGCGTGACGTCGTCGCCGGAAACCCGGCCGCCCGGACCCGTCGCCTCGATCCCGGTGATCGTGGCCGGGTCGAGTCCCGCCTCCTGCGCCATCTTGGCCGCCCGCGGCGTCCAGATTGGCGCAACCGCCGGCTTGGCGACGGCAGGCCCTGGGAGCGCGGCCGCGCCCGGCCGCAACCCTTCCTTCGCCTGCAAGTGCCGCAGCGAGTCATCCGAGGTTTCGATCTGCAGGAACGGTTCGCCCGCGGGCCTGACATCGCCGGGTTGGGCGAGGACGCCGCGAATCGTGCCGTCGCACGGCGACTCGAATTCGAAGACCGACTTGTCACTCTCGAGATCGGCGAGGCGCTGACCTTTGCTCACGCGGTCACCAACCTGCGTCTTGAGCGCAATGACCGTCAGTTCGTTTACGGTCGCGCCCATGGAGGGCATCGGCACATCGATCAAAAAAGTTTCCATCCGGGATTAAGTTGAGCGGAGTTTGGGAACCGGCCGGTCGGGGTCAAGGGGGCGCCTTGTCAGCGCCGGCGATCGGCACGCACTTTCCGGTGAACGGTCCAATGGTG
>JBEIHL010000726.1:0-2726 GCA_040381375.1 Opitutaceae bacterium | reverse complement strand
GGCCCGGTCATCGACAATGGCCCGGTGCCGTTGCTCCACCTGGCCATGGGGATGGCCCAGGGCCACCAGACTGTGGGTCCGGGGATGAAGTCGTACGTCGCGCCGGGACCGTCCCCGGCAAGGGCGACGACGCGGGTCACGTCGGCTTCGAAGGCGAGCGCGATGAGCTCATACATGGCGGGCGTCCATTCTTTTTTGCTCAGACCGGCGGTCGGCGCAGGCGGCTTGGCGCTGGTCTTCGCCGGCGGCACGTCGATCCACTTTTCATCGCGGGCAATGCTCATCTCCAGTTCCCGCACCGAGGTCAGGTATTGATCGAGTTTCTCCTTGTCGAGCCGGCCCAGCTTGCGCTCCAGATCCCGGCGGCTCATGGTCACCAGATCGAGCACGCTCTTGTTGAGGGCGGCGTTGTTTTTGAATTGGGCGATCTCTGCGGGACGCTTCGCGGAGAAGACCTGCTGAAACAGCGCTGCCGGTCCGTTAAGGGTGGGCAGCGGGGTGCCGTCCTCCGACCACGACAGGACGGTGAACGTGGTGCTGTAATTGCCGAGCTGCAACGACGGGTAACGGGTGTCCCTGCCAAGGTGCTTGGCTGCGACTTGATCGACCGAGCTGTGGGTCTTGATATCCCCCGGGCCGGTGATGGTGCGCTGGCATGTGAGCCAGGTCAGGCCGCTTCTGTGGCCGTACTCATTACCGCCGCCGTAGTTCAGCTCGGGGAAGTTGCGCGTGCCGGAGATGACGGAGAAATGTTTGCGGTGGCGCTCCAGCGGTTTCAGGGCGCGGGAGAGCGTGTAGTTCGGGCCGTCGTCCTGCGGGAACCACTCGTCCATGTTCGTCGCGGTGCCGATCCAGTGCCACATGAGCCGCACGGGCGGCTTCATGGCCCGTTGAGCGGCCCGCGAGACGGGCGTCATCGCTTCCAAGAACGGCAGACCGATGAGCGCCCCGAGGCCGCGCAGGGCTTGACGTCGCGAAAGGTGCCAAGACTTTTGCATGGATGGAATCCTTTGAAAAGGGAAAGCTATTTGGTCAAGAAAGGTTCGCTGCCGACGATGGCTAAAATCATGCTCGAGAGCTTGTCGCCGTCGGCTTTGGTCTTCTGCACAACATCGTTGATCACCGGTCGATCGGCGAAATCCAGCGGACGCCCCAGCGCGTACAGCAGCAACTTCTCGCCCAGGCAGCGCGCAACGTCGTCGCGACGCGACAAGAGCAACTGTTTGAATTCGGCGAAGCCCGCGAATTTTCGGCCGTCGACCAACTCGCCGCTGGGGTCGACCGGCAGCTTGGTGTCTTCTTCCTTATCGCGCCATTTGCCGATGGCGTTGAAGTTTTCCAAGGCAAAGCCGAGCGGGTCCATCTTCACGTGGCAGCCGGCACACGCCGGCATCGAGCGGTGTGACGCAATCCGCTCGCGGAGCGTGGCGCCGGTCGTCTCCTTCACGGGCGGCACGTCGGCCGGCGGCGGCGGCGGCGGGTCTCCCAGCAGATTCTCCAAGATGAACGCCCCGCGCTTGACCGGCGAAGTGCGAATGCCGTCGGAAGTGAGCGTTTGGATGCTGGCCTGGCCCAACAGACCGCCGCGCTGTTTGTGGCCGTTCAAGGCCACCGGCCGGAACTCGTAACCCTTCACGCCGTCGATATCGTAGAAGTACGCGAGTCGGCCGTTGAGCATCGCGAAGTCCGAGTCGATGAACTGGGCGATGGGCAGATCCTTTTGCAGGATGTGCAGGAAAAAAAGCTCCGTCTCTTTTCGCATCGAGTCCTGGAGCGTGTCCTCCCACTCGACGTACTTCTTCGAGTCCGGCACCATCTGGCCGAGGGTGCGCAGCTTCAGCCACTGGCCGGTGAAATTCTCCGCGAACCGCGCCGCTCGCGGATGCTGCATCATGCGCCGCGCCTGCTGCACGAGCACCCCGGGCTGCCGCAGCTTTCCGGCCTTCGCCAGCGCGTACAGGTCCTCGTCCGGCGGGCCGCTCCACAGGAAATAGGAGAGCCGCGAGGCCACCTCGAAGTCATCCAGCGGCTGCCGTTTTCCCTCGGAGCCGGTCTTGGACTCAATCATGAAGACAAACTCCGGCGCGGCCAGGATGCCCTGCATGGCGTGCTTGACAGCGGTCTCAAACTCGTCGCCAGCCGCGCGCCGGCCCTGGTAGAACGCGAAGAACTGGTCGATCCGCGACGGCTCAGGCGGACGGCGGAAGGCATGTTCCGCGAACCGGGAAAGGATCGCCCGCGCCCCGGCATCGTCGGTGGGGACGCCGGCGAAATAACCGTGCCAGGCGCGGGAGGGCCACTGCGCGTTGATCGGCCCTTCGATCTCCACCCACTGGATTTGTATCCTCGGCGTGCCCCCTTCGCGCTTTTTGGTGAAAAACCGGTTCCCCATCGCGGCGACCCCAATGCTAAGGCCGCTAGAGGCTTCGGCGAAGACTTCGGCCTCGATGGTCTGAAACGCCGACGACAGATCGGCGGTGACGACCGGGCGCCGCGCGCTCGCGCCCAGCTCGACGGCGATCATGGGAAGATCGCCTTTTTCATTGGCCACGCCTTTCACATGAAAGCGGAAACGGTAGAGACCCGCAGCACGGTTGCCCCAACGGACCCCGGCACCGCCATCGAAAATAGTGCCGTCGGGAAGGTATTCCTTTTTATTCACGGGGCCGAAGGTGAGGGTCCTGGTCTGATCGATTTTGGGAATCTTGGCCTGGGCCTCCGCCAGC
>JBEIHL010000725.1:0-2727 GCA_040381375.1 Opitutaceae bacterium | reverse complement strand
GAGGCCGACGCCTACGGGCTGGCTGAGGGCTCGGTGGAGAAGCGGGCGGTGGCGAAGGAATTTTCACTCGCGACCGGCATTGGCTTCTACTGCAACTTCACCGACCCGGATCTGCGCGGACAGCCGTCCCAGCCGGGCAACTACAAGGTCACCAGCGTCGGGAAGATCAAGCTGGCGCCCGATGTTCTCGTGGATGTCCAAATCCTCGCCGACGGGTTTCGGGAGGCGCCGTATCAGGAACTGCTCGGTGCGATCGAAGGCATGGAGTACAGCCGCCGGTAGGAGACGCGCGCTCCCAGGAACTATTTCTTCGCCGCGACCTTCGGCGTCGCACTCGTGATCATTCGGATCACATAGTAGGAAGCCTGGGTGTCGCCGGCGTTGTGCATGCCGTGCAGGTCGTTGGACGTAAAGAGACACACGGAGCCCGTCGTGGCGCGATGCTTCCGGTCATTGATCGTTATCTCCAGCGTGCCCTCCTTGACGATCACGAGTTCGTCGTCGGGATGCCGATGGGCGGCGTGCGATGCCATGCGCGGGTTCACCGTAGTGATGTGGCAGGTGAGACTTTCCATCGTGACCGTCGAGCCTTTGAGCACGTCGCGTTTCTCGCCCGTCTTGGTCGGCTGGACCTTGAGTTTCGCCCAGTCGAAGACGCCCGACGGACGCGTGGGAGTGCGGTTGTGGCGCTCGGGGGCGTGGGTGGCGGGCGTGGCGAGGTTGATGACCCAATAGGTGGCGCGGGCGTCGCCGACGTTGGTGACCGCGTGGGCGTTGTTCGAGGCGTAGAAGAAAACCGAGCCCGGACCGGCGCGCTGGGTCTGGCCGTCGATGTGCACCTCGAGCGTGCCTTCTTTCACGATGATCAACTCCTCCTGCGGGTGGCGGTGCGGCGCGTGCGAGGACTTGCCGGGATTGAGGGTGGTGATGTGGCACTCGAAGACCGAAAGCGTATCCGTCGGATGATTTGCGACGTCGCGCCGTTCACCGTTGGGAGTGGGGCGCACCTTCAGGTCTTCCCAAACGAACACGGTCGAACCGATCTTCGGGCGTGGCGTCGGCGCGGTGGCTTGCTTGGCGTCGGCGGCCGCCAGCGGATGGGCGATCAAGGTGGCGAAGAGGGCCAAAACGAGGCGGCGGCGGAGCTTCATGGGGCCCTTGAGCCATGGGCCCGGTTCGAACGCGAAGCAACGCGGACTTTCGAGGTGACATCATTGAAGTGAAGACCCACGTTGCCGGCCCCGAAATGCTACCCGCTTTCTACGTTGTCGTCACCGTCCTCGGCATCCTCAGCATGGGCTTTCAACTGCTCGCGTCGCGGCTGCTGAACCCTTATTTCGGCTCCTCGATCATCGTCTGGGCCTGGCTGATTTCGACTTTCCTGGCGGCGTTCAGCATCGGCTCCATGGTGGGCGGGTGGATCAGCAATCTGGCCCCGGCGGCGCGGCGTCGCGGCCAGG
This sequence comes from Opitutaceae bacterium, assembly GCA_040381375.1. Classification (GTDB taxonomy): domain Bacteria; phylum Verrucomicrobiota; class Verrucomicrobiia; order Opitutales; family Opitutaceae; genus ER46. The sequence goes on along the minus strand of JBEIHL010000725.1, from coordinate 1,267 downwards.
TGGGCGGCGCCGTTGTGGCTGTCGTCTCGCTGGCGGTGACCGCGCTCTTTGGGCGGGCGATGCTGGGGCAGATTGAAGTCACGTTCACTGAGACGAGCACGGCGCTCCTGGTGTCGTGCCTCGGCATCTTTTTTCTGCCAGTGACCTCGCTGTCGCTCTTCGGCCCGCAGTGTGTGCAATTTCTGGCTTCGCGCGGCACGCCGCCCGGCAAGGCATCGGGAATCGTCTATGGCGTCAGCACCCTCGGGAACATTGCCGGTGTGATGCTGACCGCCTTCGCGCTGATTCCGCATTTTCCGGTATCAACCCTCCTTTACCTCTGGCTGGCGGTGGCGGTCCTCAGCCTCGCGAGTCTCGTCCGGTTGCTGCGCGTCTCCTGATTCCCATGAAGTCCGTTCGTCTCTGGCTTGCCCTCGTTTCCTTCCTGCCGGTGTGCATCGCGGCCGATGCCGATTTCGTCGAGCACTACGACACGATCTACAACAGCCTCACCGTGGAAAAGCGGGGCAGCCTCGTCGAGCTGCGCGCCCGGGCCCGGGGGACGGAGGCGCTCGAGTCCGCGGTGGATCTGAGCGACCCGCTCAAGCTCGTGGTGCACTACACGCAATCCTTGTATGGCGCGCTCTACCTGCACCCGCAGCCGAAGCGCGTGCTCATGATCGGCCTGGGCGGCGCCGGCTTCCACCGCTTGTTCGCCGCGGCCTATCCCGACGCGCTGCTGCACACGGTCGAACTCGATCCCAAGGTGCTCGAACTCTGCGAGACCCGGATGCAATTCAAGCCGACGGACAAGACGCCGGTCACGATCATGGACGGCCGGATGTTCGTGAAGCGCAACCGCGAGCAGTGGGACTGGCTCGTGCTGGACGCCTTTCGCGGCGGCTTCGTGCCTCCGCACCTGAAGACGGAGGAGTTCTACCGCGAGTGCGCGGCGCGGTTGAGCGATCGCGGGGTCTTCGTGACCAACCTGCACGCGACGAGCCAGCTCTACTACTCGGACCTGAAGACGATTCAGAAAGTCTTTCCGCAGCTCGTGCTTTTCGAGACGCTCGGCCGGGGCAATGTCATCGCGTGTGCGGTGAAGTATCAGACTCCGATTATCATCGATCCCTCCAACTGGCCGACGCCCGAGAGCTTGGAACGCCCGGAGTTTGCCGGCCGGCTCAACCTGAAGACGATCCGGAACGAATTCCGGCTGCTGCCACTGCCGCTCATGCGGAACGCGCGGGTGCTGACGGATGATTTCGCGCCGGTGGAGTTTCTCGAT
>JBEIHL010000724.1:0-2727 GCA_040381375.1 Opitutaceae bacterium | reverse complement strand
GGGCGGAAAAATCACCTATCCGGCAGTGGCGAAGGCATTGGGATATGCTTAATTCAAACGTGACTGAATCTTTCACAGGAGGACGCGAAGAACGCAGAGGTGTCGCCCGGAGCGGGCATCGGCGGTTCTTCGGCCATCCTGAAAGCCACGCGCTCGCAAGCGCATCACCCGAAATTGCCAACCTTCGCGTCAGGACCTCTGCGCTCTCCGCGCCCTCCTGTAAGCTAAGGATTGGGTTCTTTTTCCTGCTGCTCGCCGTTTTCACGGCCCTCTCCCTGCGCGCCGAGCCGCTCCCGAAAGGCCCGGCGCAGCTCGAGTTTCCGAATGCCGGTGAACCGCTCACGCTCTTCACCTACAAGCCCCCGACCTACCGGGACGGTCCGCTCCTGGTCGTGTTTCATGGCGTGCAGCGCAACGCGGAGGATTACCGCAATTACGCGATTACCCTCGCCGAGAGATTCAAGGCCATCGTCGTCACGCCGCTCTTCGATCGGGAACGCTTTCCCCTGGCCCGCTATCAGCGCGGGGGCATCGTGGATGCGCAGGGCCGCGCGCAACCGCCGGAGCAGTGGACCTACGCCGCGGTGACGCGGATCGTGGCGCACGTGCGCGGGCTCGAGGGGCGGTCCGATCTTCCCTATTACCTGATCGGGCACTCGGCGGGCGGCCAGTTTCTCGTCCGGCTCGCGGCCTTCATGCCGGGCGAGGCGAAACGGATCGTGGCGGTCAACGCGGGCTCGCATCTGTTTCCGACCCGCGAGCGCGACTTCGGCTACGGATTCGGGGCTCTCCCGCCGGAACTCAGTGGCGACGCCGTCCTCCGGCGGTATCTCGCCGCGCCGCTGACCTTGTATCAGGGAACCGGTGACGTCCTGAAGTCGACCAGCCTCGACGTGAGCGAGCCCGCGATGTTGCAGGGGCCGCACCGGCTGGCCCGCGGCCGGGCGGCGTTCGCGTACGGCGCCGAGGTCGCCCGCCGGAATGGCTGGCCCTTCAACTGGCGCTTGGTCGAGACGCCGGACATCGCCCACGAGGCGGCGTTCATGTTCGCCGCCCGGGAGGTGGAGGATGCACTGTTCGGTCGCAACTGAGGGGACGGGCCTCCGGGGCTGGGCGGCGGTGCTGCTCGGCCTGACCGTGCTGGCGGGCGTGGCGCGCGCAGCCGAGGAAACGTGGATCAAGGCGGTGACCGACCGCTTCACGATCCTCACGACCGAGGGGGAGAGCGTCGCGCGCAAGTGGGCGATCGAGCTCGAACAGTTTCGCCGCGGCCTGCAGACCGCGGTGCCGGTGCCGGCGGAGCGGCTGCGGCCCGTCACCGTGGTGCTGTTCCGCAATGCGCGCGCGATGGAGCCGTACGTGCCGCTCGAAGACGGCAAGCCGGCGAAGATCGGCGGGTTTTTTGTCCGCGCGAACGACATCAACACGATCATGCTAAGCGCCGCGCGCAACGCGGCCGAGACGCGCCGGGTGATTTTCCACGAGGCGGTGCACTGGCACCTGAGCGCCCGCGAGGGCTACGTGCCGCTCTGGCTCGGCGAGGGCCTCGCGGAAGTGTACGCGACGTTCGAACTGCCCAACGCGCGGAGCTATGTGTTCGGCGCGGCGATGGAAGAGCACGTCGCGCTGCTGCGGGAGGAGAGTCTGCTCCCGCTGCCGAAGCTGCTCGGGCTCGGCCGCGATTCGCTGCTGTACAACGAAGTCACCCGCAGCGGCATCTTCTACGCCCAGTCGTGGGCGCTGGTGCACTATCTGTTGTTCGGCGAGCAGGCGCCGGGCCGCGCGGCGGTTCAGCGCTATCTCGAGCTGCTGCCCGTGGTGCGCTCGGCCGACGATGCGTTCCTCGCCGCATTCGGCGCCGATTACGCGACGCTCGAGGTGCGGCTGCGGCGCTACATCGCGGGCGGGAGCTATCACAAACACGTTTACTCGCGGACGACCGCCGACATCGCGCGCATGGTGAGGATCGGCCTCGCCGGTCCCGCGGATGTCGCGCTGGCTAAGGGATCGCTGCTCCTCGGCGCGCGCAGCGCCGACGAAGCGGAGCCTCACCTCGCGCGGGCGGCGGAACTCGCGCCGCTGGACCCGCGTCCCTGGGAACTGCTGGGCCATGTGGCCGTGGAGCGGAAGGACTTTGGCACGGCGCTTTCGGTGCTGACCAAAGCGGCCGCCGCCGGGTCGACCAGCTACCTCGTGTTTCACAATCTCGCGGTGTCGCGGTTGCCCGAGCTGATGCAGCCGTGGCAGCCCAACGTCCCGGTCGATCCGCAGGTGATGGATGAAGCCGCGGCCGATTTTCGCCGGGCGATCGTCCTGTCGCCCTCCCACGTGGCGTCCTACGAGGGGCTCGCGGGCGTGATGCGCGGCATGGCGACCTTCGTCCCGGGTGACCTTGATCTGCTCGCGCGGGGCAGCCAGCAGTCCCCGGGCAACGCCATGATCGAGGCCGGCATCGCGGCGGCCGAAATTCGCGCGGGCCGGCCGGCGGAGGGTCGGGCGCGGCTCGAGCGCCTGGGCGCACGGCATCCCAACGTCACGAGCGCGGGCATGCTTTACGCGCGGCGCCTGCTCGAAATCGAGCGTCTGGAGGCCGACGTCGCGGAGATCAACCGGCTGTCGGCGCTGAACCGGCTCGAGGACGTCATGGCGATCGCGGAGGGTGCGATGGCGCGCGACCTGGATCCGGCGGCGCGCGAATTCATGGAGAACGTCCGCCGCCGCATGGGC
>JBEIHL010000723.1:0-2729 GCA_040381375.1 Opitutaceae bacterium | reverse complement strand
CCGCCGACCGTTGGGTCGCGGCGTAAAGCCGCTCCTACAATTGCTCAGGACACCAGAGCCCGCAGCGCCGCAGCGTCACACGGCACCACGCGCATGTCGTGCGAACCGTCGGCCCGGGCGAACTCGTAGAACAGATACCACGCCTGGCCGTCGGTCTTGACGTCCACGTAGCGCAGCGAGGTGGAGGCGTGCGGACTTGTCAGCGCGGGTCCGGCGGGCGAGCGCGACTCCCAGCGTCGCAGATCACCGGATACAGCCAGGGCGCACTTCTCCTCGTAGTTTTCGAGGTGACTGGCGCTGCCGTCGTAGAAAGCCAGGTAGCGCGCGTCGCCCGTGCCGCCGGGCAGCGCCACGACGGAGTTGAGCCGGCGGCAGTAGCAGTCCCAGCCCGTGACGCCCGGCGCGAGCACGACGCCCTGCCATTCCCAGCGTTTGAGATCGCGCGAGATGGCGAGACCCGTGGCGGACTTGCACTCGCCGGTGTTGAAGATGTCGAGCGTGGCGTGGGAGCCGTCGGCGGTCTTCGGCGTCGGCGTCGCGATGCTGAGGAAGAGGTGGTAAACTCCGTCGACCTGCATGATCCACGGATCCTTCACCCCCTCGAGCCCGAGCGGCGGACCGGTGAAGATCACCTCGCGCTTCGCCGGATCGAGCTGCGCGACGGTCGGCGCCGTGATGACCGCGGTGCACCAGCGTCCGTCCGAAGGATGCACATAGCTCGTGAAATAACGCCAAAGACCGTCCGCCCCGCGATGCAGGCAACTGCGCTCGATCGAGGCCGAGTCGTAACGGTCCTTGGTGATGGCCAGCACGTCGTCCCAGCGCACGAGGTCGGTCGAACGCGCGATCCTCACTTCCCCGCCCCGGTCGGGCGCGACCCCGCGCGGACGCCGGATGCGATAGGTCAGGTACCAGGCCCGCTCCGCGGCGTCGTAATACGCCCCCGGGCAACCGACCCAGTAACCGGAGCCGGAGCCTACCGGTTCGCGGATGATGCGACCTTGAGCGAGGAGTTCGTTGGTAATCGTCATGGGTGGAGGGGGAACGAAATGCGCTGCGACTTCGGATGTATTTTGGCTCCGCGTAAAGCCCCTACTCAGCCGGAACGCTTTTCACCTGAGAGCGCGGCCGTCCCCGGCCGCATTCCGTGCCGATGCGGTCGGATACGGCCGCGCTCCCAGGAGAAAGGCGTCTTCATTCCCAGGGATGAACGTGCCCACGCGTTTCGTCCCGACGCCACGCTTGCTCACGCGCCGCATTCGTCTTTAGGCATGGTCCGGCTCACGCACCGCGTCGCCGATCATCCTTCATGCGCACCACTGTCTTCACCATCGCCAATCAGAAGGGCGGCGTCGGCAAAACCACGACGGCCGTCAATCTGGGGGCGGCTCTGGCCGAAAAAAAGATTCCGACCCTCCTGATCGATCTCGATCCGCAGGCCAACGCCACCAGCGCCGTCGGCGTGGAAAAACAGGCGGGCAAGAGCCTCTACGGTCCGCTCCGCGGCGAGGGGACGGCGCTCGAGATGATCACGGCGACACCATACGAACACCTCTCGCTGATTCCCAGCGAGGAGGACCTGGCCGCGGCCGAGATCGAGCTCGCGCAGACGGAAAACTATCTCGCCCGGCTCCGGGGGGTGTTGGAGCCCGTGCGCACCAAGGGCGTTTACCGCGCCATCATCATCGACTGCCCGCCCGCCCTCGGCATGCTTTCGATGAACAGCCTGGCCGCCGCCGACTACCTGTTGATCGCGCTGCAATGCGAGTATCTCGCGCTCGAGGGCCTGGGCCAGATCCTGCGCAACGTCGACCGCCTCAAGGATGCGCACATCAACGACCAGCTCGAGCTCGGCGGCGTGGTCATGACGATGTTCGATCTGCGGACGAAGCTTTCGCGGCAGGTCGTGGACGAAGTGAAGCAGCATCTGCCCGACAAGATCTTCCAGACCGTCATCCCGCGCACCGTCCGGCTCAGCGAGGCGCCCAGCTTCGGCCAAACGATCTTCGCCTACGACCCCTTGAACCCCGGCGCGACCGCCTACCGCAACCTCGCGAAGGAGGTCATTGAGCGGTTTCGGCTGAAGTGACAGGTGACAAGGAGCAAGTGACAAATGCCAGTGCCGAGGACGGGCCGTTGTCTTCTTGCCACTTGGTCCTTGGCCCTTGGTACTTCGTATTTGGCACTTGGTACCTGGCACTTGGTACTTCCTCCGCACGATGTTTTCCATCTTCGAAAAATACCGCCAGGTCTTCCTGATCGGGCTGCAGAGCAACATCGTCTACCGGTGGAACTTTGCGGTCCGCGGCTTTTTTTCGCTCTTTCACCTGGCGGTCGTGTTCATCCTCTGGGGCGCGGCGTTCGAGGGCACCTCGGACATCGGCGGCTTCGACCTGCGGCAGACGCTGACGTATTTCGTCACGCTGCTCGTGCTGCAATTCTTCGTCAGCGCGTTCAACGAGGACTACCAGATCAGCGAGGAAATCCGGAACGGGCTGATCAACCAGTTCCTGCTGAAACCGATCAACTACTTCGCCTACCGGTTCAGCATCTTCGTCGCGGCCCGGCTGGTCTCAGGCGCGCTCGTGTTAGTGCCGCTGCTGGTGGCCATGCCGGTGATCGGTGAGTACCTGACCTTTCCCGTCGAGGGCTGGCGGCTGGCGGTCGGCATCCCGGCCCTGTTCCTCTCGGCGCTGATCCAGTTCTGCATCGCCTACATCTTCGGCATG
>JBEIHL010000722.1:0-2731 GCA_040381375.1 Opitutaceae bacterium | reverse complement strand
CGACCATCCGCTGCTCGCCACGCTGGTGCACGGGGTGGTCGACGCGCACCGCTCAATCGTGAAGCTCATCTCAAGCCGCGATACCAACGGCGTCGTCGAGGCGATGCGGCTGCATCTGGCCGGTCTCAGCAATCGCGTGCACCGCGATTTGGTGAAGAGCCATTTGGCGAAGGAACACGCGGAGGGAAGGAAGTGAACGACAAGCGGAGGAGAAATGCGGCCGGGGGCGGCCGCGCTCCCAGGGGGGAAGTCCAGGTACGACTGACCGGGGAAAGCCGGTCGACCGCGGCTATCGCTTCGCCTTACCGGCACTGCGGGGCGGCTCGTTTTCCAGCGCGGCGGGGCCGGTGCCGTTGAGCCACGCCGCGATTTTCGCCCGCGCGACCGCCCATTCGACGTCGTCGATCTTCTGGTTGCCATCGGCGTCGTAGCGCCGGCGCTGCAGCGACGCGGACTCCATCCGAGGGCGCACGGTTTTATCGAGCGCGGCCATTTCCGCGTCGTCCAACTTGCCGTCGGCATTCCGGTCGAACTGCCGAAGCAGGCCCTCGCGCATCTGGTTGGAGCCATAGGCGCGAAGCTCCACGAGAAAGGCTTCGGCCTGACTGCGTTCATCCGCGTCGAGCTGCCCGTCCTGGTTGCGATCGAAGCGTTTGGTCAGCTCATCCCGGGCCGCCCCCGGATCCCGGCGGGCTTCGGCGAACCTTTGCGCCTCGGCTCGTTCGTCATCATCGAGCCGGCCGTCCTTGTTCGTGTCGAACAGCTCCAAGGCTTGGGCCCGAAACCTGTCGGAGCTACCCGGTGCAGCCGACGAGATCCGCGCCATCTGGCGGTCGAGGCTGTCCTGCATCATCGCATCCTTGGCGTCGGCCCGCTCGTCGTCGTCCAACCGGCCATCGCCGTTCTTGTCGAATCGTCGCAGCAGTTCGTCCGCCTTCCTGGACACCTTCGCGGCAGGGGAGGCCTGCTTCATCTCCTGGGCCGCATCCAGGTTCCCCGCCACCAGCAGGAGGAATAGCGTTGCGGCGAGAGTGGGCGGGATTAGACCGGGGCGTTTCATGGAACGAAGGATTGAAAAATCGGGGCACGGGCCACTTGCCGCCATGACGCACCGCTCCACCACCGGTTACGAGCGCGCAGGCGCCATCCCACCATGTACCAAGTGACGTTCTCGGCGCAGGCCATGCAGGAGCTCAACAAGCTCGACAAACTGGCGCAGCTCGACGCCATCGATCCGATCAGCCACTTGAAACCCGCCGACCTCGCCCATCCGCGCGAGCCACTGGGCCACTTTCGCCGGGGACAGAAATCGCTCTACCGTTTGCGATCTGGTGACTTCCGGTTCTATTTTGAAGCCGAGGGCGAGCTGCTCCACGTCGACTACATCCTGCACCGGAACTCGCTCGAGGACTTTCTCCTTAGGAACAAGCTCCCCGTTTCTGAACAGCAGTTGGTCGAGCAGCATTCCAAATTCTGGAAATACCTGGAGAGCCTCACCAAGTGACGCATCGCCGCCGCCATCATCAGGACTCCGATCCGGCCGACCCGTACAACGTGCGGCAGGCGAGCCGGATTTACTTTTTGCCCAACCTGATGACGGCCGGGAACCTGTTTTGCGGGTTCATGGCCATCGTGCAGTGTATCCAAGCGCGATTGGCAGAAACGGCCGCCTCGGGCGAATACAGCGGCTCGACGAGCGCCGAGCACTACAAGTACGCTGTCTGGTTCATCTTTGGCTCGGCGGCGTTCGATGCTTTGGATGGAAGGTTGGCGCGGATGGGCGGTCGGGAATCTCTGTTCGGCGCAGAGTTCGATTCGTTGGCGGACGTCATCTCGTTCGGCATGGCGCCGGCGCTGCTGATGATCTACCTGATCCTCTCGCCTACTGCCGGCAGCTACGAGTGGTTTAGGAACATCGGTTGGTTTATCGGCTTCGTCTATCTGCTTTGCGCCGCGATGCGGCTGGCCCGGTTCAATGTCATCACGAACCCGTTGCTGCGTCCGGGTACGAAAGACTCCAATCGCGACTTTGTCGGGTTGCCGGTGCCGGCCGCGGCTTCGACCGTGGCGGCGACGGTGCTCTTCCTGCTCAAACTGGCGGAGACGGATCGGTCGCTGAAAGCCTGGGCCCTCGGCCTGCCTCCCTTGATGCTCCTGGTGGCATTCCTGATGATGAGCACCGTGCGCTATCCGAGCGGCAAGAATGTCGATTTGCAGACGCAGACCCGATTACGACCTTTCATCTTCCTCTTGGTGACCATCGGTCTGGTGATTCTTTACAAGGAGATCGCGGTGCTCGGAATCTGCCTGGGGTACATTTTCTTTGGCCTTTTCCGACACGTCAGACGGGGCCGAGGCGGATCGGCGCCGGAGCCGAATGACGAGCCGTCGCGACGTTAGGGATAAGCCTGTGAAGATCCTGCCGGGTAGTTCCCAATAACTCGGAGGACGTGAACAACCCGCCCTTTTCTGGTCCGAAATCCCAAACTTCTCACACCCGTTTTGAGCCTTTTTTCAGAGGACAAGGGACCAGTTGCTACCGTTGTTCGCAGAGCATATGACTACTGATATAATTCCTTATTGAACCTGTATTCTTTTAGCGTTTGTTAGTTTCTGCCCAGACTTCATCAGGCCGCCCCGCATGAAATTCAAAATCAACCGCGATCACTTCGCCAACGGATTGGCTCAAGTTCTCAACGTGGTCGTCTCCAAAGACACCATGCCGATTCTG
>JBEIHL010000721.1:0-2737 GCA_040381375.1 Opitutaceae bacterium | reverse complement strand
CCGGCCGATCTCGGCATCGACCTTTTCGATGAGTCGGTAGTAGCCCCAGCGGAGTGCCTGCCACATCGGGGGACTGAAACCGCCGACGGGAAACTGCGGATTCGCGTGATACCCGGCGCGAATCCGCGCCATCGTGTCGGGCTCGTCGCGCGGCGGCGCAAGGTTGGCCGGCGGCGGCGGGCGCTGCGCGACCGGCGGCGGTTCGCCGATGGGCCCGTTGTTCAAATCCTGACCGCGGGCAAGTTCGCACACGTTGTGCGGATTGAGGAAACTGACGACGAGCAGGAAGGGCTTGTCGTGTTTGCGTTCGAGAAACTTCGTGGCCAGTGCGGCGTTCTCCGCGTCAATGTGGCCGGTTTCGAGCGTCTCGAAACCGTGCGTCTTCGGGGCGCCTTCGTCGAAGGCGAGATGCCACTTGCCGTAGTAGGCGGTCCGGTAGCCGGCCTGCCGAAAATGCGTGCCCATCATGACAAACTCGGCGGCGTCGAGCGTCGTCTTGGTGTTGTCGGTGATGCCGGTCTCATGCGGGTAGCGCCCGGTGAAGATCGAATTGCGCGCCGGCATGCAGAGCGGATTCGGCGTACAGGCACGACTGAAGAACGTGCCGCGGGCCGCGAGCCGATCGAGCGCCGGCGTCTTCAGGTAGCGGTCGCCCATGCGGCAACTCAGCGCGTCGCCGAGTGCTGGTCGGTCATGATGAAGACGATGTTGGGTTGCGCAGCGCACGCGGCGGAAATCAACGCGAGGAAGGCGATGCAATTCCTGGAAAACAGTTTCACGGGAAAAATGGAAAGCGGATGGACGGGGCGAGTCAGGGGGGCCGGGGGAGTCAGGGGGGAGGCGACTTCGAATCGAGCGGGCAGCTCAATTCTCCTTCTTCGCCTCGCCGTAGCCGTGGAGCACCTCGGCATCGACGCGGCGCAGGTAGCTCATGAGCTGCTCATGCAACGCGCGCACCCGCTCCGGGCGCTGCGCCGCCAGATCGGTGCGCTCGCCGAGATCGGTGCTGAGATCGTAGAGTTCAAGGGCACCGGTTTTCCAGTGCTTCAGCAGCTTTTCGTCGCCTACCCGAATTACCGAGTGAGGGTAGCCGCTGGCATAACGATGGAAGATCATCGGCTCCTGCGGGCGCACCACCCTGCCCTCCCCGTTGGCGAGGAGCGGACGGAAGCTGCCGCCGTCGAGATCGGCGGGCAACGTGCGCGAGTAGCCCGCGAGATCGGCGAACGTAGGCAGCAGATCCCAGCCGACCACGGGCACGTTGCATTGCACGCCGGCCTTCACGCCCGGGCCGCGGACGATGAAGGGCACGCGAATACCGCCCTCGTAAAGCACCCACTTGCCACCGCGGAGCGGCGTGTTGCGCGGCGGCGTGGTGAACACAGAGGGATGATCGAGCTTGTTCCTGACCGGAGGGATGAACTCGGCGGCGCCGTTGTCCGCCATGAAGATGATGTAGGTGCTTTCGGTCAGGCCCAGTCGATCGACTTCGTCGAGCAGACGACCGACGCCGGCATCCATATCCGCCAGCATGCCGGCCCACGCGGGGTGCGAATGGATGCGGCCGCGGGTCTTCCCCATAAACTTCGCGTAGGTTTCCTCGCGGGTCTGCATGTCGACGTGCGTCGCGTAGTGCGAAAGCTGCAGGAAGAACGGCGTGCCCGCGGCTTGGTTGCGGCGCACGAAGCTTACGGCCCGATCGGTCAGCGTGCTGATGCGTTTCGGATCGTTGTTCAGGTAGTGGGCCTCCCATTTCGAGTCCTTGTCGGACGAGACATCGCCGTTCCGGTTGCCGGTGTTGCCGTCGCTCTCGTCGTAACCGAGGTCTTCGGGAAAAAGTCCGGAGCGCAGGTCCCATTTTCCGTAGTGCGCGGTGCGGTAGCGGGGATCGGCTGTCTTCAACATGCGCGGGATCGTGAGCCGCGCCGGCTGATCGAGCCCGTAGTTCTTGGGGAAACGCTCGTCGCCCATGCGCGTGGGCGTCTGGCCAAACTGGATACTGCGACGCGTCGGGCAGCAAAGCGCATCGGGCGCATAGCCCTGGGTGAAACGCATCCCGCCACGCGCGAGCCGCTCCAGCGCGGGCGTCTCGTGGTAGTCGCTGCGCGAACCGGGCACGCGGTCGTCCATCGCCTGCGAGAGGCTCGTCCAGCCCAGATCATCCGCGAGGATGAAGATGAAATTGGGTGCAGCGGCGCGACTGGAAGGGAGCGCACCGAGCACCATCAGAAGCAGGGCAAGGCGGAGAGTCATGGTGACGGAGGAGTGGACAATGGGACGCCCCACGCAGTCGACACGCAAAGGCGCCGGCGCTCAGGGTTCATCGCCCGCCAGCCCCGCCCTTTTCTTCCGCTTCGCTTCGAGCTTGGGCGTGCCTTTGGGCAGCAGCTTAATCAGTTCGAGCCGGTCGCCCAGATGGCTGGCCTCAGCCGCCGGACGGCGCAGCGGACCACGGTCACCGATGAGATACATGCGATGATAGAGGTGCTCCTGATTCGCCGATTTTCCGGCCACCAACATACGCGCGTCCGGGTGGGCGTTGCGCACGAACGCGGTCGTTTCAAAACCGGTATCCGGCCGCGCAATCAGGTCCTGGCCCCGGGTCCAGGTCCGCCCGCCGTCGGCAGTGTTCCACCACCCGACGGAGCCGACCCCGGCCTCATCCTTATCCAGAAGCATTCGAACCCGCAGCGGTGAATCGATGATGAAGTCCCCGTCATGCCCGCCGCCATGGGTG
>JBEIHL010000720.1:0-2740 GCA_040381375.1 Opitutaceae bacterium | reverse complement strand
CCTGTAGATTGTCCGAGCATTGAATGCCTCGGGCACCGTCCGCTCCGGAATGCAAGCGTCACTACGGTAGATTCAGGGAGAGTGACAGATGGCGCCGTGTCTCCCATCCGGCAGGAGCGGAAACAGGAAGCAAGCGCGGGAAGATCGGGAAGCGCGGGCCCTATCTCCTTCCCGATCTTCCCGTCCTTGTTCAATCCCTGGATCGTCCGCGACACGTGCGAGGAGCGGCTCGCTTTGGACCGTTTCACAGGTGTGACTGACGGGCGATGAGCTCCGAGTCGGAACGTCCCAGGAAGAGCGGCCTGCACCCGCGCAACCGCCATGCGGCCGGCTACGATTTCACGGCCTTGGTCGCGAGCTGGCCGCCACTCGCGCGGTTCGTGCGGCCCAGTCCGGCTGGGACGGCGACCATCGATTTTGCGGATCCGGCGGCGGTGTTGGCGCTCAATCAGGCGCTGCTGCGGCATGACTACGGGGTGGAGTACTGGGAACTCCCGCCGGGCTATTTGTGTCCGCCGATCCCCGGGCGGGCGGACTACGTGCATCACCTGGCCGACTTGCTCGGCGAAGAAAATGGAGGCGTGCCGCCGCGCGGGGCCGACACCGTGGTGCTCGACATCGGCGTGGGGGCGAACGTGGTTTACCCGATCATCGGGGTCCGCGAGTACGGGTGGAGGTTTGTCGGGACGGAGATCGATCCGGCGGCGAGCGCGTGGGCGCGGCGACTCGTGGCGCAGAATTCAACGCTGGCGGGGCGGATCGAGATCCGGGAGCAGCGAGCGAAGGCGCAGATCCTTGCCGGCGTGGTGGCGCCAGGCGAGCGGTTCGCCGCGTCGATGTGCAATCCGCCGTTTCATCGCTCGGCGGTGGAGGCCGCGGCCGGAACGCACCGCAAACTGCGGAACGTGGGTGGCGGCACGCGAACGCCGTTGGTCCGCAACTTCGGTGGCCGCAGCCACGAGCTCTGGTGTCCCGGCGGCGAGGTGGGTTTCGTGAGCAGGATGATCGCGGAGAGCGCGCGGCAGCCGGAGCTTTGCGGCTGGTTCACGACGCTGGTTTCCAGCCGGGAGTCGTTGCCGGTGATCGAACGCGCGCTTCAGTCCGTGAAACCCACGCAGGTGCGAATCATCGCCATGGCGCAAGGGCAGAAGAAGAGCCGGATGGTGGCGTGGAGCTTTGGGCGTTAGCTCCGGAGGCGTCCGACCGCGGCAGCGGCATCAGTCGGATCTCGGAAATCGTGAAATCTGGCATCGGGCATCTGAAATCTCGGATCTTCAAACCGCCGGGTTCCGTTCCGATCAGCCGAGGGGTGTACGCACGGCGATCGAAATCCCAGGTTTTAGGTGCCCGATGCCAGATTTGGTCTCCGGATTCGTCGCGCGCCACGACGAAGGGGATGGAGGTAGGTAGTGGAATTCCGGCAAAGCGCATTCGCCCCCGCCTACCCGGAGGTCCGGTGCGATGCCGCCAGCACCGTGGCGATGTGCCCCAGCACCTCGGAGCGGCCGGCGCCCGTTTTCGTTGAGCTGGCGAACCAGGCGGGGAGAGCCGCGCGCCAGGTGCCGAGGGCGGCGAGGAAGGCGTCGATGTTCGCGCGCGTTCGGGTGGCCGACTGCTTGTCGGTCTTGGTGAAGATGAGCGTGTACGGGGCCGAGCAGCCATCGAGCCAGCGGAGGAATTCGAAATCGATCGCCTGCGGTTCGAGCCGCGAGTCGATGAGCACGAAGACGCCGCGCAGGTTGCGGCGGCCGGACAGGAATTCCGCCACGGCGGCATTGAACTCGAACCGGCGCTGCCGGCCGACTTCCGCGTAACCGTAGCCCGGCAGGTCGACGATCGACCACGCTTCGTTGATCACGTAGAAATTGATCAACTGGGTCTTGCCGGGGGTGGAGGAGACCTTTGCCAGATCGCGGCGCGCGGCGAGCGCGTTGATCAGCGACGATTTCCCGACGTTGGAGCGGCCGATGAACGCAAATTCAGGCAGGACCCATTTGGGACAGGACCGCAGATCGGGCGCACTGGTTTCGAAGGCGGCGGTTTTGATTTTCATCGGAAGGAGTCCGGTGGCAGGTCGACCGCCGGCAGCCGCAGGATCCGGCGACAGAGCGCCGCGCCGCGTTGGAAATCGCGGCAAACCTGCGGTCGGCGGTCATACATGGTGCAAAGCAGCGTGGCCGGATCGAGCGCCACGCAGGCGCCGTTGCCCCGCTGGTCCAGGCAACGCACGCCATCGTGCTGGACCACGAATTCCTCGGGCACGTCATCGCCCGCGCCGAGCTCAACGACGAGATGGCAGCACCGGCCACAGCCGGCGCACGCGGGAATTTCGTCGAGAGGAAGAGGCATTCGGATCCGAGCGTATCGGACGGAATGAAGTCCGGCACCTCAAATGCAGGAAGATTTCGATGGGCCTCGAAGTCCGGCCATCCTGTACATCTTGTTCTTCCTGTCGCTGATTGGACAGGATGGACGGGATGAGCCCGGTGTGGCGGCTGCCTGAAGCCTAACGACCGCCGGGTTCATTTTCGGGCTCGATCGGGCTCGCGCGGCGCCGCAGGGTGACGCACCGCCTTCCCATGAGAGTCATCCTCGCCCTCGTTGTCGGCCTCGTCCTTTCCGCTTCGCTGGCCCGCGCCGCTGCCGCCGCCCGGCCCAACATCCTGTTCATCTTTTCCGACGACCATGCCCAGCTTGCGATCGGCGTGTACGGCTCCAAGGTGAACCAGACGCCCCACCT
>JBEIHL010000719.1:0-2741 GCA_040381375.1 Opitutaceae bacterium | reverse complement strand
GGGCGACACCTTTTTTCGGAAGCTCGAAAGCGCCCCGCCGATTGGGATGGCGGGGTGCGATCACTCCGCCCGCACGATGAAGATCGAAGCCCCACGAAATCCTCCGTCCGCCCGGCGAACGCTCGATAATCGGTTGGAAGTCGGTTCTATTTTCGGTGCCCTCTATGAATATGAAACGTCGTTCGTTCCTCAAGACCTCCCTCGCCGTCTCCGCCTCCGCCACTGCTGCGGTCGCGTCCCGCGTCTCCGCGGCTCCCGCCGCCGGCGCCAGGGAGTACTACGAGTTGCGCAGCTATCGGCTCAAGCCGGGCGCGCCGCGGGCACTGCTCGAAAGCTACCTGGAAAAGGCGTTGCTGCCGGCCCTCGACCAGCGCGGCATCAAGCACACCGGCGTCTTCACCGAACTCGACGTGAACAAGAACGCCGGCACTTCCACGGCGAAACCCGACACTCCGGTCTGGGTGCTCATCCCGCACGCGAATCTCGACTCCTTTGCCCGCGTCAGCGCCGACCTCAACAACGACCCCGCGGTGCTCAAGGCCGGTACCGATTACCTGCAGGTGAAGAAGGCAACCCCGGCGTTTGATCGCCTCGACACCTGGCTCCTGCTCGCGTTCAAGAGCATGCCCAAGATGGAAGTGCCGGCCTTCGTCCGGAGTCGCGTGCCGACGCGGGTTTTCGAGATGCGTGATTACGAAAGCCACAGCGAGGTCAAGGCGCTGATCAAGATGGCGATGTTCGACGAAGGAGAAACCGAGATCATGCGCAGCCTCGGCATGTCGCCGCTCTTTTTCGGCCAAGCGCTCGCCGGTCCGAACCTGCCGCACCTGCGTTACATCACCTGCGGTTCCGACCTCGCCAGCCATCTCGCCAACTGGAAGAAATTCGGCCCCGACCCGCGCTGGGTGAAGATGAAGGAAATGCCCAAGTACGCGGACAGCACGTCGAAGAACACCGCGCGCTTCCTGGCCCCGACGTCGTACTCGCAGATCTAGGGACGAAGTTTCCGGGGTGGAGCAGCCTGTCCTCAGGCTGCTTCCGGGACATTCGAGTAAGCTCACACCAGCAGCCTGAGGACAGGCTGCTCCACCTCGGAAAATCCGCGTTTCGCACGTGCGAGTTACCGTGGAATGAATAACGGTACTTCGCGGCGCGTCTCAGGTTTATTCCCCCGTTGAACCTGCGCCGCCGGCGCCTCCCACCATGAAACGCCTCCCTCTCCTTTTCACCGCGGCGCTGTTGGGTGCACCGCTCGCCGCGCAAACCTCCGCCGAACCAGCCCCGTCGCCTGCTACCGTCCCGCTGTCGGCCCTGCGCTCCGCCGAGGAACTGGAACAACTGCTCGCTCCGATAGCGCTGTATCCGGATGCGTTGATCGCGTTGATCCTGCCCGCCTCGACCGCGCCGACGGACATCGTGCTCGCCGCCCGCCAACTGCGGGAAACACCCGGCGACCGTTCGCAGATCGAGCACCGCGCCTGGGACGAGAGCGTGAAGTCCCTCACCCACTATCTCGAGGTCCTGCAGTGGCTGGACGATAATCTCCAGTGGACGCGCCAGGTGGGCGAAGCGTTTGTGCAGCAGCCCGCCGACGTCATGCAGGCGATCCAACGTCTCCGCGCCCGCGCCCGGGCCGCCGGTACGTTGGTCGACACGCCTCAGCAACAGGTGATCAGCGAAACGGAAGTCATCCGCATCGTGCCGGCTCAGCCGGATGTGATCTACGTCCCCCACTACGCGCCGGAAATCGTGTTCTACGAGCGGCCGACCTTTTACCCGCAGCCGTTTCTGACGTTTGGTCTCGGCGTGGCGGTTGGCTCCTGGCTCGCCTACGATTGTGACTGGCGGCGCAACTCCGTCTGGATCGGCAATCGCCACCGGCAATGGGTCGGCCACGACTGGCGCCGTCCGGTCGTTCCGATTGCTCCCTATCGCCCCACCCCGTCCTATCGGCCGCCCTCCGACGTGAGACAATGGCGGCCGTCGCCTTCCTATCGACCGGGCGTCATCGCCGGCCCGCGTTTCCGTTCGGAAGTCACGCGTCCCACGCCCATCGGCATCGCGCCCGTCGCTCCCCCGCGCCCGCCCGTGTCGCGACCGACCTCGCCCGCCTTCACCGACCGCGGCCGGCGACCCGCGACGAATCCGCCCGCCGTCGTACCGCCGCCGGCCCCTGGTTTCACCGCGCCGCCGCGAAACGATCGCGTCGGTCCGCGCGCTCCCGCCCAATTTGCGCGACCGCAAGCCCCGCTCCCGGAGGCTACCTTGCCGCCCGTCACGATGCCCAATCTCCAGCCGCTACCCGGCGTCCGCCGGTCCGAACGGCTCTCGGATCGCCCGCCGGCGTCCGATGACGACGCTTCACGCAGCCGGAGTTTTCGCAGCCCACGCGAAGCCGGCAGTCGCTCGGTTGCGACGCCCCTGCCGACCATCCCGCCTCTGCGAATGGCCACTCCGGAACCTACCGCACCGGCCACCGGCCCCATCGCTCCCCGCTCGTATTCGCGCAGTCAGCCGCCCGCGCCTCCCGCTGCCACGAGTGCGAACGAAGCGCCCCCGGCAACCGCCCAGCCTGCGCCACCGCCCCAAGGCGGCGAGAGCCGCGGCCATCGCGGCGGCGGCAACCGGTCCGAAGGCTGGAATCGCTCGCGCTGACCCGGACGCCTCCCGCACGTCGCCAGCCAATCCTGTCCATCCTGTACGGTTCCAGACATTAACCACGGATCACACGGATACCACGG
>JBEIHL010000718.1:0-2741 GCA_040381375.1 Opitutaceae bacterium | reverse complement strand
CTGCCTGCGGAGAAAACACCGCTCAACGTCCGCTTCATCGGCCGGGAGGAGCGCGACGGCTACCGCTACGAGAAGATCATCTTCGAGAGCCAGCCTGGCTTTCATGTGCCGGCCAATGTGTACCTGCCCACGCAGGGGGCGGGACCGTTCCCGGCGATCCTGATGCCGGTGGGCCACAGCCCGGAGGGGAAGGAAGGGGAGCGCACCACTGCCATCGGACTCGCGCGCAAGGGATTCGTCGTCCTGAAATACGATCCGATCGGCCAGGGAGAGCGGCTGCAGTATTACGACCCCGACCTGCGAAT
Organism: Opitutaceae bacterium; assembly: GCA_040381375.1. Lineage (GTDB taxonomy): Bacteria > Verrucomicrobiota > Verrucomicrobiia > Opitutales > Opitutaceae > ER46. The sequence continues at coordinate 2,436 of JBEIHL010000718.1, read as the reverse complement.
CTCCAAGGTCGGCAGCACCACCGACGAGCACAGCCATGCCAACGGCCACACCGTGCTCATCGGCGACAGCGTCGCCCGCTACCGGACGTGGGACGGCATCCGAGGTATCGACTATCTGTTGACGCGTCCCGACGTGGATCCGAAGCGGATCGGCGTCACGGGCTGCTCGGGCGGCGGCACGCTCACGACCTATATCGCCGCGCTCGACGACCGCGTGGCGGCGGCGGCGCCGTCCTGTTACATCACGAACTGGCGGGCGCTGCTGGAAAAGCTCGGACCGCAGGACGGCGAGCAGTCGGTCGCTCACTTCCTCACGGAGGGACTCGACATTCCCGACTACATCGCGCTGTTCGCGCCGAAGCCGTACCTCATCGCGTCCACCACCGATGACTTCTTCCCGCTCGAGGGCGCCCGGCAGGCCTTCGAGGAAGCGAAACGTTTTCACGGACTCTTCGGCGCCGGCGACCGGGTCGAATGGTTCGTCGGTCCCGGCGGTCACGGCATGCCGCGCGAGTCGCGCGAGGCGGTGTACGCGTTTTTCCTGAAACACCTGCGCGGCGGCGAAGGGGATCCGAAGGAGGCGCCCGTGGTGCTCGATCCGCTGGAGAAAATTCTCTGTACCCCGACCGGGCAGGTCGCGGACTCCTTCGGCAGCGAGACCGTCTATACGCTCAACCGGAAGCGGGCGGAATCGCTCCTGCGCCGGCAGGCGGCGGCGGATCTTCCCGCCGTCGTCCGGCGGCTGGCCGGAATCACGGTGCAGCCGGGTGGCACGCCGCCGGCGGCGACCGTGCATCGCACGTGGAACCGCACCGGCTACCGGGCCGACCTGATTTCGCTGCAGCTCCCCGGCAACGTGGCGCTGACCGGCTCGCTGCTCGTGCCCGCGGGCGCCGGTCCGCACCGCGCAGTCATCATATCAGACGCGCGACCCAAGGACGTCGTGGCGGCGCCGGGCGGCGATGCCGACGCTCTCGTCCGCCAGGGATTCCTGGTGCTCGCCCTGCAACCGCGCGGCACGCGGGAGAAGCCGGCGACAGCGGCCGGGGGCTACGTGGGTGATTTCGACCTGGCGTTTCACGCCTACCTCGTAAGCAAGTCGCTGACCGGAATCCGGGCCGAGGACGTGATTCACGCGGTTGATTTTCTTCTCTCGCGCCAGGACGTGCAACGCGAGGGACTTGCCGCGATCGGCTATGGGGCGGCGGGCGTCTACGTGCTCCATGCCGCGGCGCTCGACCGGCGGATTGCCCGCGTCATGACGCACCAGTCGCCGGCCCTGTTGCGACTGGGCGTGGATCGTCCCATTCACCGGCACATCTACGAGGTGGCCGTGCCGTCGATGCTGACCGCGTACGATCTCGATGACTTGATGCGCGCGATCGCGCCCCGTACCGTCACGGTTATCAACCCCGTCGATCTGCTCGAGCGGCCCGTGCACACGCCGCAGTTCCGCCAACTGGTGTCCGCGCCGGCGGAAATGGTGGTGCGGGGGCGACGCGATGCGCTGCCGGAGTTGAAGTAGGGGAGCGCGGTCGGAGTTCAGGCCAGCTTGCCCCGGTCGAATGCACTCCGCCGCAGGGTGCTGCGGCTAGAAAAATGCCCGCCCCGGGAAAGGGGGCGGGCATGAAGGAGGAGCGAAGGCCGAAGGGCCCGCTGATCAGAACCGGCCAGAAACGCCGACCGTGACCGTCACGAAATTCTGGATGTAGTCCTGGAACCGGTCGGGCGAGTATTGGTAGAACGACTGCGGCTCCTTGGTGAAGTTGCTGATGTCGAGGGTGACGCTCAGCCCTCGGCTCAACTTCTGGGCAAAGCCCACGTCGTATGACGTGCGGGAGTAGCGATAGAGATTCGCTCCGGCGTTGGTGGCATTGAACGTGGAGATGTAGGAGCTGTTGTAGTTCGCCAGCACGCGGGTGCGGAAACCCTTGTACGACCAGGTGAGCATCACGTTGCCCACCTTGGGCACAAAGCCGGCGACCTGATCGGTCTTGAGCTTCACTCCGGTCAGATTGCCGAAGTCGCCCTCGGTCTCGATCGCGGTGTAGTTGGCGGAGAAGCCCAGACCCTTGAGCAGGCCGGGGAGGAAGATGAACTGCTGCTGGTAGCCGATTTCCCAGCCGCTGACGGTGGCGGTGCCGGCGTTGAGCGTAGACGGGAGCCGGAAGCCGGCGTATTCGCCGTTGAAGCCGTTGTCGTTGCCCGTGCCGACGTCGCCGCGGTCCATGCCGGACACGATGTAGTCGGTGATCTTCTTGTGGAAATAGCCGGCGGTCAGGCTGCCCATGGGCTCGAAATAGTACTCGAGCGTGGCGTCCCAGTTTGAGGCCATCTGAGGCAGCAGGGCCGGGTTGTTGACCGAGACGGTCTGATTGGTCTCATTGATCGATTCGTTGGGCATCAGGTTGCCCGGGGCCGCGCGGCCGAAGCCGG
>JBEIHL010000717.1:0-2746 GCA_040381375.1 Opitutaceae bacterium | reverse complement strand
TGTGTGATCTGTGGTCAAAGTCCAAAAGCTTGGGGCTATCGGTATAAGGTGGAACTCGCGCCACCGGATCTCCGGGCAATTCCGCCGCCGACGCCGGCCTCATTCCTTTCACCTTAACCTTACCCCTAAAACGCCGCGCGGCGCCGCCGCGCGTCACCGCTTCGCCGGCATCTCGATCGTCCGCGTCGGCCCGACCTTCACGTTCGCCTTCATGAGGTGTGTCGCGAGGAAGGTCTCGAGCGCGGCGTAGAAGGACACGGATGCGTCCTGGTCGCGGAAGCCGTGGCCTTGGCGGCCCTCCACGATCGCCTGGTAGTCCTTGCCGTGCTTCTTCAACAGCGGCTCCAGGCGCGACCAGTGGTTGATTTTCACCCGTGGATCCTCGGCGCCGTAGACGTGCAGCGTCGGCACGCGGATGCGTTCGACGTAGTTCAGCGGGGACGTCTCGTCGCGGTACTCGCGCGTCGGCCCGACCCACTCGCGCTGGTAACTGAAGTCGCGACCAAAGCGCCACTCGTCCTCGCCCCGCTGCTTGAAGGTGATCTCGAGATCCGAAGCGCCGACGTAGTTGACCGCGCAAGCGTAGAGGTCCGGCGTGAGCATCACGCCTACCAGCGACGCATAGCCGCCGTAGCTCGCGCCGTAGATCCCGACCCGCTCCGGATCCGCGATGCCCTCGGCAATCGCCCAGCGCACGCCGTCGGTCAGGTCGTCCTGCATCGCGCGGCCCCACTGGTGCCGGCCCTTGTTTACAAACTCCCGACCGTAGCCGCCCGAGCCGCGGAAATTCGGCTGCAGCACCGCGTAGCCCCGGCTGGCGAGAAACTGGGCGTCGGCATCGTACCCCCAGGAGTCGCGCACGCCGAACGGTCCGCCGTGCGGGTGGATGATGAGCGGGAGCTTCCGACCCGGCGGATGCCCGCGCGGCGTCGTCAGGTAACCGTGGATCGTCAGTCCGTCACGGGCGGCGTAGCTCACGGGCCGGCGCGGGCTCAAGCGGGCGGGGTCCAGCTCGCGGACGCGCTTGAACTGCGTCAGGCCTCCCGCTTTGCGGTCGAGAACGTAGTACGTGCCGGGTTCCCGGTCGTGGCCGACCCAGATGAGCGATACGCTGCCGTCGTCGGATACGCTGGTCTCCCGGATGTCGCAGCCGGTGAACGTGCCCTCGAGCCGTTTCTGCAAAGCGGCCCGCTCGGCATCGAACCAGTGGTGATGTTCGCGCTCGAACTCATAGCGCACGCCGAGCAGCCGCGAGCGGTCGGGGGGTGACGATCAAGTCTGCGATTTCGCCCTGCGGCGGGACGAAGAGCGGGGCGCCGAGGGCGAAGGTGTTAGTGTCGACGGCGTAGAGCGCGCCGCGGTCGTGTTCCGCGTGCGAGATGAGCCACAACGTGGTGTTGTCGGCGGCGAAGCCGCGCGGCTGCCAGGTCTCCATGTATCCGTGAAACGGATGCCGGACGACTTCCTTGAACTCCTGCCGGTCGTCGCGCCGGTGCTCCCAGACCAGCGTGTCGCCGGCGAGCCGGGAGCGGAGGCGGAGCTGGCCGCGGTGGTCGAAGACGTAGGACCAGTAGCGCTCCGAATCGCGGAATTCGAACACGGGCGAGAGCGCCTTGTTGCGGATGTTGAGCCGGGCGACGACGGGCGCGCCGCCGACGAACATCGCGTTGTCGATGTTGCCCGCGAAGAAGCCGGCGACCGCGATGCGGTCCGGATCCGACGGCAGGACGTCGAGGATGCCGGCGAAGTCGCCGGTGAGATTGTAGGCGATGCGCTGGGATTCGCCGAGGCGCAGGACGGTCCGCCCGTTGAGGTCGGTTGAGCCGATGAAGAACGACTCGTTACCCGAGACATCGGCCTCGAATACGATCCGATCGTTTCCCTTCCAGAAAAACCGGACGATGCTTTCGTCGGTGGCCCGCAGGATCATCCGGGATTCCTTCGTGGCACGGTCGAAGAGGCCCAGCGCCAGCTTCTTCTCGTGCGGGAAGAGAAACGCGATCTTCGTGCCGTCGGGCGACAGGCGCGGCTGCCGGACCTGGGGGAGCCCGAACAATTCGTCCACGGCGGGCGGCGGCAGCCCGGCCGGTTCGGCGGCGTGCACCGAGACGGGGGCGGCCAGGAACGCTGCGGCGGCCAGAAGCACGGCGGCCGGGATGACGGTTTGCCTCATGCCGTGCAATGTGGTCATTTTCCGGCCGAACGTGAAGTCCGCCGTTTTCATTCACCATCTTTTCGTTTCGCCCGGGCACAATTTCTTCGGCCGCCACGGTCTGCCGCCCGGTGCGCACGCGATGACGGACCTCGCCGTGGCGCGGTGCCGGGCAGGGCGGGGTATCGAGGGCGACCGCTTCTTCGGCTACCGGCCGGATTATGCGGGCCAGGTGACGTTTTTCGCGTGGGAAGTGTATGCTGACGTGAAGCAGGCACTCGCCGAGCCGGAGCTGCGCCCCGATGCGTTCCGCCGCAATGTGGTCGTCGCGGGCCCGGCGCTGAACGACCTGATTGGGACGCGATTCACGCTCGGAGGCGTCGAGTTCGAGGGCATGAGTGAGGCCAAGCCCTGTCACTGGATGGATCGCGTCGTCGCTCCCGGCGCCGAGCGTTGGCTGCGCGGCCGCGGTGGCCTGCGGGCGCGCGTGCTCAGCGACGGCGAATTGCACCGCGGGCCGGTCGATTTGGTGGCGCCGGGGTTGTTGGCGCTCGGGTGAACAACTGTAGGAGCGGCTTTACGCCGCGACCGAAT
>JBEIHL010000716.1:0-2749 GCA_040381375.1 Opitutaceae bacterium | reverse complement strand
GGTCGAAAAGCAGCCTGGGGTCAGGCTGCTCCACCTCCCATCATTCCCCCGGCCAGGCGAACGTCACGATCCGGACGTCCTGCGTGCCGGCTTGCGGTCGAGCGGGCCGTTGATCAGCGCGTTCAAGCCGTACACTTTCCGACTTCCGGCCAGGGCGACTAGTTCGACGCGTTTCGAGTCGCCCGCCTCGAAGCGAACCGCGGTGCCAGCGGGAATGTTGAGCCGGAAGCCGCGGGCCGCGGCGCGATCGAAGCGCAGCGCGGTATTGGTCTCGAAAAAGTGATAGTGCGAGCCCACCTGGATCGGGCGATCGCCGGTGTTGGTGACATCGAGCGTGAGCGTCGCGAGATGGAGGTTCGCGTCGAGGGCGGGCGCGTCAGCGGGAATGATTTCTCCGGGCAGCATGGGGCGGGAAGGAAAGGGTGAAACTATCGGGTCTGATTTCCGCGGCGTGAAACCGGGCTCACCGGATGGGATTGTGCACCGTCACCAGCTTCGTCCCGTCCGGGAACGTCGCCTCGACCTGCACGTCGTGGATCATTTCGGGCACCCCGGGCATGACATCGGCGGTCTTGAGGATCGTGGTGCCGAAGCTCATGAGTTCGGCGACCGAGCGGCCGTCGCGGGCGCCTTCGATGATCTCGTACGTGATGATGGCGACCGATTCCGGATAGTTCAGCTTCACGCCGCGGGCCTGCCGGCGCCGGGCGAGATCGGCGGCGACAACGATGAGGAGTTTTTCGCGTTCGCGGGGAGTCAGGTGCATGGGGCGGGGAAGAAGTAGCGGGTAGCAAGTAGTGAGTAGCGGGGAGGGGAATGCAATGCAGCCGGTTTGATGTGCTCGCTACTCGCTACTTTTAATTCAAACTTGGAGCATCTGCTTCAGGACGGGAAAAAGGGAAAACACCCGCTCAAGCCCGGCGCGCGCCGCGGCGACCGTGCGCCACGAGGCCGACCTGCAGGTTCTCCTCCACCGTCAGGTGCGGAAAGATATCGCGTCCCTGCAGCACGTAGCCGAGGCCGGCGCGTGCGCGCGCGTCCGGCGCCAGCCGGTCGAACGGCTGCCCCGCGAAGTGGATCGAGCCGGAGCGGATCGGCAGCACCCCCGTGATCGAGCGCGGCGTGGTGGTCTTGCCGACCCTATTGCGCCCCATGAGCCCCACGACCTCACCCGGGCGGATCTCGAGGTCGACGCCGCGCAGAGTGCGCGAACCGCCGATGTAGGTTTCGACGGACTTGAGTTCGAGCGGGGACGACATGGGACGGGAAGGTTTATGATTTTCGATCTATGGTACTTGATTGGGAAAGCGGTCGGGGAGGCTCGATGGGTGATTGCAAGGCTACGTTAGGGCTTCAAATCAAATACGTTTTGGACAAGGTAAGCCGTGTAAGCGCCGACGGCGATCATCTCGCCGTGCGCCATGTTGGTCACCCGCATCAGGCCGAAGGTGATCGCGAGCCCGAGTGCGGCGACGAGCAGGATGCTGCCGAAACTGATGCCGCGAGACAGCGTGCCGAAGAAATCGATGGAGGAGCGGTGGTTCTCGACCGCGCGCAGCGCTTCGCGGACCGCGGTGGTGACGGGTCCGTTCCGGGCCGCTTCCGCTTTCTTGAGGGCGCGATTGATCGCGTCGGAGGTGGACAGGGACTGGAGCTCCTCGAGTGCGGTGAGGGCGGCGATTTTGGTTTCGTTCTTCAGTGCGGTCGCGAGCTTGTAGCGATTGTTCATTGTCAGTGGATGAGGTTTGTCTGCTTGGCACCGGAATTTCCTCGGTCCTGGGTCGCCTTGGCAGCAAGCCTGCCCGCGGCGGTGCGTATGACAAAGAACCGGCACTTTTGGCCTGAAGAATGCTATTGGCGGGCAACATCTCGCTCATGCGAGATCACCAACGCAACCAATCCATCCATGAGAAAATCACTGCTTCTTGCTCTTGCCGCCGGACTTGGCTCCGGCGTGATCAGCGTGTCCGCGCAGGCTCCCGCTGCGGCGGCCGCGCCCAGTATCAGTGTCACGACTACAGTGTCCGCGGTCTCGCAATACATGTTTCGCGGCCTGCGCCTGAGCGACGGCGGCCTGCAGCCTTCGGTCGAGGTCGGTGCCGGCAACCTGGTGGCCGGAGCGTGGTTTAACGTCCCGTTCGACGGCGACAAGGTGCCCGACAGCTCCGATCCGGAGATCGATATCTACGGCGCCTACAACATCGCGCTGCAGGATGGCATCACGCTGACGCCGGGCTTCACCCTCTATCATTATCCGAAGGCCCCGACGAACGCGGGCTTTTACCGCAACACCTTTGAGCCGAGCCTCGCCCTCAGTTGGGTCATCGAAACCGTGAAGTTTACGCCGAAGGTCTACTACGACGTGGTGCTCAAGGGCCCGACCTACGAGCTGACGGCGGCGTATGCGGTTCCGCTGAAGGAGATCGGGAGCGAGCTCGGTTTCACTCTCGCCTACGGCGGCTACAAGTGGAAGGAGTTCGCGAACGACGCCTCACCCGAGGTGAAGGCCTGGGGTCAATACTGGCTGGCGGGCGTGGCGGCGCCTTTCCAGCTCACGCCGACGTCGAAGCTCACGGTCGGCTTCGCCTATACCGAGGGCACGAAGGCCTACACCAAGGCGGGCAGCTTTGGCAAAACACCCAACAGCCTCGCGCTGGGCCGCGGTGTGGTGACGCTGAGCTACGCGCTGTCGTTCTAACCTGGATACAGCGCAGGGAAAAAGATTCGGTCTCCTGGGCGCGGGGGGGGG
>JBEIHL010000715.1:0-2760 GCA_040381375.1 Opitutaceae bacterium | reverse complement strand
GAAGGCGATCGACGCGCTGGCCCGCATGGTGGTGACGGAGGCCACGGTGCGACGCGACGGCAAGCGCCAGCGGGTTCCGTCCGTGGAACTGGTGCCGGGCGACGTCGTGCTGCTTCAATCCGGCGACCGCGTGCCGGCAGACTTGCGCCTTTATCGGGTGCGCAGCCTGCAAGTCGACGAGTCGGCTCTCACCGGCGAGTCGGTTGCCGTGCTCAAGCATGATGATCCGCTGGCGCTCGACACGGTGCTGGCGGACCGGAAGAACCTCGCGTTCGCCGGGACGCTCGTGACGTACGGGCAGGCGGAGGGGTTGGTGTGGGCGATCGGCGACCAAACCGAGACGGGCCGGATCGCGACGCTGATTTCCGAGGCGGTGGAAATCTCCACGCCGCTGACGATGAAGATCGCCGAATTCAGCAAGCTGCTCCTCTGGGCCATCCTGGCCCTCGCCGCCGCCACCTTCCTGGTGGGGATCTGGCGGGGGCAGGATGCAGTGGAAATGTTCATGGCCGCCGTGGCGCTGGCGGTGGGCGCGATCCCGGAAGGCCTGCCCGCGGCGCTGACCATCACGCTCGCCATCGGAGTGTCGCGGATGGCGCAGCGCCGGGCGATCATTCGCAAACTGCCCGCGGTGGAAACGCTCGGCAGCACGACGGTCATCTGTTCGGACAAGACCGGGACCCTGACCGAGAACCAGATGACGGTGCAGGAAGTGTATGCGGGCGGCAACCTGTACGAGGTCACCGGCGCCGGCTACGAGCCGGCCGGCGAAGTCCGCTGGGAAGGTGGCAAGGTGGACCTGGCGCGGCACGCGGCGCTCGCGGAATGTCTGACGGCGGGTGTGCTGTGCAACGATTCCCTGCTCGTGCGCGAGGAGGGGAGGACGGCGGTGCAGGGCGATCCCACCGAGGCCGCGTTGATCGTCGCGGCGCAGAAGGCGGGGCTGATTCAGGCGGACATGACCGGCGCCACGCCGCGGGTGGACATGATTCCGTTCGAGTCGGAGCACATGTTTCGCGCCACGCTGCACGACCGTCGCCACGACCGTCGCCCGGGCCGGGTGATCTACAAAGTGGGCGCGCTCGAGCGCCTGCTCGATCGCTGCACCGACACGCTGGATGCGAACGGTGAGCATGTGCCGCTGGACAAGGCGGCGGTGCAGCGCGCCGTCGAACGGATGGCGGCCAAAGGACTGCGGGTGCTCGCCTTTGCGCGCCGGCACGTCGAGTCGGTGCACGCGAAACTGGAGCACGACCACGTCGCGGCGGGCCTGACCTTTCTCGGTTTGCAGGGCATGATCGATCCACCCCGCCCGGAGGTCATCGTGGCGGTGGCGCAATGCCAGTCCGCCGGCATCGCGGTGAAGATGATCACGGGCGACCATCTGGTGACGGCGCGCGCCATCGCCGCCCAGATCGGCCTGGGCGCGAAATCCGGGCCCGGCGGAGAAGTCATTGCGGTTCCCGGTCGCGAGCTGGAGAAATACTCCGACGACGAACTCCAGGATGCGGCCGAGCGGGCCTCGGTCTTTGCGCGGGTGGCGCCGGAGCAGAAATTCCGGCTCGTGAAGGCGCTGCAGGCCCGCGGCCACGTCGTCGCCATGACCGGCGACGGCGTGAACGATGCGCCCGCGGTCAAGCAGGCCGACATCGGCATCGCCATGGGCATCACCGGCACCGATGTCGCCAAGGGCGCGGCCGACATGATTCTCACCGATGACAACTTCGCCTCGATCGAGGCCGCGGTGGAGGAAGGGCGATGCGTGTTCGACAATCTGACGAAGTTCCTGGTTTGGACGCTGCCGACGAACGGAGGCGAGGCGCTGACGATCATGGTCGCCATTTTCGCCGGCATGACCCTGGCGGTGCTGCCGGTGCAACTGCTCTGGATTAACATGACGACCGCGGTGCTGCTCGGGCTGATGCTCGTCTTCGAGCCAAAGGAAAAGGACGTCATGAGCCGGCCGCCGCGCGATCCGAAGCAGCCGATTCTGACCGTTCCGCTGCTGATGCGCACCGGGCTGGTGACGCTCATCATGACCGTGGGCGCGCTCTTCCTCTTCCACTGGGAGCAGCAGGCCGAGGGGGAGACCCTGGCCGAGGCCCGTACCATTGTCGTGAATACGATCGTGATGGTGGAGGTGTTCTACCTGTTCAACTGCCGTTCCCTGACGCGTTCGATGTTCACGATCGGCCCGTTCTCGAATCCGTGGGTGCTGGGCGGAGCGGCGGCCATGATCGCCGCGCAGCTGCTGTTCACCTATGCGCCGTTCATGAACCAGCTCTTCCAGTCGGCGCCGATCGGAGCGGAGGCGTGGCTGCATATCTTCGCCGTGGCGACGATCGCCTACGTCGTCGTCGGCCTGGAGAAATTGATTCGCCTCCGCTTGGCCGGCGGGAGCGGAAAGCTGCCGTCATGACCAAGGTCGCCATCTACGACACGAAGCCGTACGACCGGCTCTACTTCGAGCGGGCCGCCGGGGTGGAAAGCCTGCAGCGGCAATTTCACGAGTTCCGGCTCACGGCCGAGACCGCCGGGAGCGCGGAGGGGGCGGACGTCGTCTGCGTGTTCGTCAACGATCGGCTCGACCGAGCCTGCCTCGAAGCGCTGCGGCGGGTCGGCGTGCGGCTCATCGCGCTGCGCTGCGCCGGGTTCAACAATGTGGACGTGCCGGCCGCGAAGGAACTCGGGTTTCAAGTCGTGCGCGTGCCGGCGTATTCGCCGCATGCGGTGGCGGAGCACACGGTCGGCCTGCTACTG
>JBEIHL010000714.1:0-2761 GCA_040381375.1 Opitutaceae bacterium | reverse complement strand
TCTCGCGTACGTCATCTACACCTCCGGTTCGACCGGGCAGCCCAAGGGCGTCGAAATTCCGCAACGCGCGGTGGTGAACTTCATTCTCGCGATGCAACGCGATCCGGGCTTCACGCCCCGCGACGCCGTGCTCGCGCTCAGCCCGGTCTCGTTCGACATCTCCGTCCTGGAACTGCTCGTGCCGCTGACCGTCGGTGCCCGCACCGTGATCGCCCCGCGTTCAGCGGCTACCGATCCAGCCGCGCTGCAGGAGTTGATCGCCAACTCGGGAGTGACGGTGGTGCAGGCCACACCCTCGACGTGGCGGATGCTGCTGAGCTCCGGCTGGCGCGGCCACCCGTCGCTGCGCCTGCTGTCCGGCGGCGAGGCGATGACCGCGGATCTAGCCCGCCAGCTCCGCCGGTGCGGCGCGGAGGTGTGGAACCTCTACGGCCCAACCGAAACCACCGTGTGGTCCACGGCGCGGCAGATGCTCGCCGATCACGACCTCTCGATCGGCCGGCCGATCCGGAACACGGTCATTCATCTCGTCGACGACTTCCTGCAACCCGTGCCCGTCGGGGTGCCGGGGGAGATTATGATCGGCGGAGCCGGACTCGCGCGGGGCTACCGCGGATGGCCCGAGCTCACGGCGAAGAAGTTCATCGTCGACGCGCAAGGTCGGCGGTTTTTCCGCACGGGTGACCGCGCCCGGCGCCGCGCGGACGGCGGCGTCGAGTTCCTCGGGCGTCGCGATACGCAGGTCAAGGTGCGCGGGTGCCACGTCGAACTGGGCGAGGTGGAAGCCGTGCTCCGGCAACATCCGGCGGTGGGCAACGCGGTCGTGGCGTTGCGGCCCGAGCTCCCGGGCGGCGGCGGACTCGTCGCCTACCTTACCCACGCAAAGTCCGATCACGATGCCGCCGCGCCCCGGAAAGAAAAGGAGCTCACCCGCGGCGTCCGACAGCTCGCGCGCGAACGGCTGCCGGACTACATGCGTCCCGTCCGCTGGCTTTGGGTGGAGCGCCTGCCTCGCACGCCGGAGGGCAAGCTCGATCGCGCCGCATTGCCCGCCCCTCCCGACCGGGTCGACGACTTGGCCGAGGATTACATGGCCCCGGATTCCGCCGTCCAGCAGACGTTGGTCCGGATCTGGACCGAGATTCTGGCCGTTCAGCGGATCGGGATTCGCGACAGTTTCTTCGACCTCGGTGGCCAGTCTCTTCTCGCGGTGGCGATCTTCAACCGCATCGAACGGGAGCTGGGACGGAAGCTGCCGCTATCGACGCTTTTCCGGGCGCCCACCATCGAGCGACTCGCCGCCGTCCTGGACGACAGTGGCCTTGTCGGAACCGAGTGGTGCTCGCTCGTCCCGATCAAGCCGGCCGGACCCGAGGCGCCGCTCTTTCTGATTCACGGCGCGGGCGGGAACGTGCTCCTTTACCGCGCCCTTGCCACGCACCTCTCCCCGGACCGACCGCTCTACGGCCTGCAGTCGCGCGGACTCGACGGGCGCACTCCGCCCCTCGACACCATCGCAGCGATGGCGCGGGCCTACCTCGTGGAGATCCGCCAGGTGCAGCCGCGCGGCCCGTATCATCTCGGTGGTTACTGCCTCGGTGGAACCATCGCCTATGAGATGGCGCAACAATTGCGGCAGGCCGGCGAAGACGTTGCCCTGGTCGCGCTGCTCGACACCTACAATTTCAGCCGCGCCCTCCAGCCCGGCGCGCTCAGCCTCATCGCGGAAAAGGCGAAGTTCCACGTGTTGAACCTGGCCCGCCTCAGTCCCCACAACATGTGGCGTTACCTGGAGGAGAAGGGCCGGCTCGCGCGCGACGGGGAACTCGCGAGCATCCTGAAACTTCAGCCCAAGGTCGGCGATGCGGCGGGCGTGGCCCGCGCCACCTCCGGCGCCGAAGCCCTCGTGCAGGCGGTCAACGACCACGCCGCCGACACGTATCTGCCTCAGCCCTACCGCGGCCGGCTGACGCTCATCAAGCCGCACGTGAACTACAAATTCTACCCCGACCCGGAGCTCGGCTGGGGCGACCTGGCGGTAGGCGGCCTTGATATCGTCGAGATGCAGGTCAACCCCCACGCCATGCTGGTCGAACCGTACGTCCGGCAGCTCGCGCAAGAGCTGGACCGCCGCATGAGTGCCGGAAGCGCGATGCCCCCAGCAGGCCTGGACGCTCGCGCCGCGAATCCCTTGGTCGCCGCCCGTTAAGCCATCGCGCTCGCACCACCGCCGCATGGGCAACTGGAAGCTGAAATCCGCGGTTCACCGCACCGTGTCCTGCCTGCCGCGCAGCCACTGGTGGAATGCGCTGCTGCAGCGTCACGTCACCCGCGGCTACTTCGCTAGCCCCGCCACGTTTGCAGCGAAGCTAGGCTGTTGCCGCCGTCATCTCTACCACCTGCGTCGCTTCAGCGGACAACCCGTCAGCCGTTTCTCGGCGCTCGAGCTGGGCACCGGATCCTGGCCGATCGTGCCGATCGGACTTTTTCTCTGCGGCGCGGAAAAGATCTGGAGCTACGATCTGATCCCGGTGCTGGAGCCGGCGACACTGCGGCACACGCTCGGACAGTTTTCCGCGGCGATCCGCGATGGCTCGCTGCCGCGGCTGCTGCCGGAACTCGAACCCGACCGGATGGCCCAGCTCGCCGGCGTCATCGAGCACGCCGGCACGGGAACGCCCGCGGAGATTCTCGCGCAACTGCACATTCACGTCCGGATCGGCGACGCCCAGCACACGGACCTGCCCGCCCAGGCGGTGCC
>JBEIHL010000713.1:0-2761 GCA_040381375.1 Opitutaceae bacterium | reverse complement strand
GGCCGCCAGTTGTTCGCGGGATGATCGAAGTGTGCGGTGAGCTCGACCGGCGTCACGTCCGCATTGAAGGCTTCGCCCTTGGACTCGATGGCGGTCGGCAGCCCGGCGTCGATCGCGTTCCACGCGAGGTCCATGGTGTGGTTGCCCATGTCGCCGACCTGGCCGGTGCCGAAGTCCCAATACATGTTCCACTGGAGACAATTCGCGCCCGGGCCACCGGAGAAATACCCGGGATTGTACGGATGATAAGGCGACGGTCCGATCCACAGATCGTAGTGGAACGTCGAGGGCGGCGTGCCCTCGGCGGGCAGATAGCCCGGCCGCCGGAGCTGGCGGTTGCCCCAGACGAAGACCCCGCTCAATTCGCCGACGGCGCCGTCGCGCACCAGCTCGCGCACGCGGGCGAAGTTCGGCAGGGCGTGGCGCTGCGTGCCGGCCTGCGTGGCGATCTTGTCCTTCTTTTCCAGATACTTTGCCCGCAGCAGCCGGCACTCGTCGACGCTCATGCCGATCGGCTTTTCGCAATAGACATGGAGATTGCGGTTCATCGCCCACATGGCGATGTGCGCATGCGTGTGATCCGCGGTGCAGATCACGACCGCGTCGAGCCCGCGGTGGTCGAGGCACTTTCTCCAGTCGACGTACGTCTTCGCGCCGGGAAACGCCTTCAGCGCGTCCGCGAAGCGCGTCTCGTTCACGTCGCACAGCGCCACCACGTTCTCGTTCTTGAGCGCATTGTAGTGGGCGAGACCGCGGCCCCAGACGCCGATGAGCGCGACGTTGAGTTTGTTGCTGGGCGTCGCAGCGCCGAAGAGGGTGGTGCGCGGGAGAATCAGAAGCCCGGCGCCGGAAGCGGTCGCGGACTTGAGGAATTGGCGGCGGTCAAGAGGACGGGTAACGGGGTTCACGGGGGAAAGTATGAGATCGTCGCATCGGCCGGTCAATGTCGGCTTGGCGTGCGCGTGACGGGAACGAAGCGCACCGTGGGAGCGGCTTTACGCCGCGACGGAACGGTCGATGGGACGATCAGTCGCGGCGCAAGGCCGCCCCGACATTTTCGGTCAGCGGGCGGATTAGCCAACCGAAATCAGGCTTTACCCGGCGGCGCCAACCCGTCTCCTCTCGTCCCTCGATGGCTAAACGCAAAGCGTCCAAACCTTCTGACCAAGCCGAGTTGCCGCTGGGTGGCGCTGCCGACGCGTTGGCGCCAAAGCCCGCCGCCGCTCCTGAATCCAAGGCGCCGGCGACTCCCGCTTCGACTCCGGCTCCGGCCGCGGTTGAGCCCGCGGACGCCGTCCCGCCGCCGCCGCGTCGCGTCGGGGGCAAGGTGCAGGATGAATCGGCTCCTCTCGCGCAGAACTACCGGACGTGGTTCCTGGATTACGCGAGCTACGTCATTCTCGACCGCGCGGTGCCGCACCTCGACGACGGCTTGAAGCCGGTGCAGCGCCGGATTCTGCACACGCTCTGGGACATGGACGACGGCCGGTTCCACAAGGTCGCCAACATTGTCGGCCGCACGATGTCGCTGCACCCGCACGGCGACGCGTCGATCGGCGCCGCGCTCGTCGGCATCGGGCAGCGCGCGTTCCTGATCGAGCCGCAGGGCAATTTCGGCAACATGCTCACCGGCGACGAGGCGGCGGCGCCGCGTTACATCGAGGCCCGGCTGACGAACTTCGCGCGCGACGTCCTCTTCAACCCGAAGACCACGACTTGGCAGCTCAGCTACGACGGCCGCCAGCGCGAGCCCGTCACGCTGCCGGCGAAGTTCCCCATCGTCCTGCTCGACGGCGCCGAAGGCATCGCGGTCGGCCTCGCGACGAAAATCCTGCCGCATAATTTCAACGACCTCTGCCGCGCGGCGATCAATCACCTCCAGGGAAAATCGTTCCGCATCTTTCCCGATTTCCCGACCGGCGGCATCGCCGACTTCTCCGAATACAACGACGGCGAGCGCGGCGGAAAGGTGAAGATTCGCGCCAAGATCGAGCAGCGTTCGAAGTACCTGCTCGCGATCACCGAGCTGCCGTACGGGGCGACGACGGAGTCGCTGATCGAGTCGATCCTCGCCGCGAACGCGAAGGGCAAGATCAAGGTCAAGCACGTCGACGACAACACCGCCGACCAGGTCGAGATTCTCGTCCATCTGCCGCAGGGCAGCGACCCGGACCAGGTGATCCAGCAGCTTTACGTGTTCACCGGCTGCCAGCAGAACATCTCGCCGGCCGCGTGCGTGATCGTGGCCGACGAGAAGACCGGCAACGATCGGCCGGAATTCCTCGGCGTGCGCGATATCCTCAAGCGCGGCGTCGACCGGACCAAGGCGCTGCTGAAGCAGGAACTCGAGATCAAGCTCGGCGAACTCGAGCAGCAGTGGCACTGGGACTCGCTCGAGCGGATCTTCATCGAGGAGCGCATCTATCGCCGGATCGAAAAATCCAAGACCTGGGAGAGCGTGCTCGAGGAGATCCGCGAGGGGTTGAAGCCGTTCGTGAAAAACCTCCGGCGCGAGGTGACCGATGACGACATAACGCGGCTCACCGAAATCCGGATCAAGCGCATCTCGGCCTACAACCGCTTCCAGGCCGACGAAGCGCTGAAGAAGATCGAGGAAGGCATCAAGGAGACGAAGGCCCATCTGCGGAACCTGACCAACTTCGCCATCGCGTGGTACGAGATGCTGCAGGAGAAGTACGGCAAGGGCCTGAAGCGCCGCACGCAGTACGACGAGATCGAGCAGATCAACGCGTCCGAGGTC
>JBEIHL010000712.1:0-2764 GCA_040381375.1 Opitutaceae bacterium | reverse complement strand
GGCGCGCGTGCCGGTGTCGCGGCGGACGAGCGCGTCGATCACCGCGATTTCGTCGGACGAGAGCCGCGTCAGTCCGGCCTCGGCCCGGTCTTCGGCCTTCAGGCTCTGCGAAAAGCGAATCTCACTCGTCTGCGCCACGGCGGCGGTCAGCAGCGACAGCCAGGCAACGAGCGCTCGAAGCGGGGCGGGACTCATGGCGGAAAAATGACGCACGAAACGGAAAGACTCACGCTGAATCGGCCGGGTTCCGTTTTTCGTCGGCCTCAGGCTCGCCAAGGCCGGCATCGGGCTCTGTGCTGCCGGGGTGTCCGCCGCCCTCCCCGCCGCCGGCCGCGAACCCGCGGTGCGGTTCATCTTTCTGACGCTGGTCCTGATCGTCCTGGGCTGGGGCATTATTTCGCCGGTGTTGCCGGGACTCGTGACGGAGTTCGAAGGAGGCGATGCGGCCGCCGGGGCGCTGACGTTTGGGTGGGTGATGGGGGTGTTCGCGGCCATGCAGTTTCTCGCGGCACCGTTGCTGGGTGTGCTCTCCGATCGCTTTGGGCGGCGCAAAATCATCCTCGTGGCGCTGGCGGGCTCGGCGGTCGACTACCTGGTGATGGGATGGGCGCCGACCTTTGGCTGGCTGTTCGCGGCCCGGATGCTCGCCGGTCTGCTGGCAGGGGCCCTGTCGTGCTGTCATGCCTACGTGGCCGACGTGACGCCGCCGGAGCGACGGGCGCAGGGTTTCGGGATGCTCGGGGCGGCGTTCGGGATCGGCTTCGTGCTCGGGCCCGTCTTGGGTGGAGTGTTGGGTGAGATCAATCTGCGACTTCCCTTTTTTGTCGCGGCGGGCGCGGTGGCGCTGAACTGGGCTTACGGAGCGTGGGTGTTGCCGGAGTCGCTGCCGGTTGAAAGACGCAAGGATTTCAACTGGCGGCGCGCGAATCCGGTCGGCGGCCTGCTCAACCTCCGGCGGTTTCCCGGCATCCTCGGGCTCGCCGGCGTGCACTTCCTGACCGCGTTCGGCAACATGATGCTGCAAAGCACGTGGGTGCTTTACACCGGGTACCGCTATGGTTGGACGACGCGCGAGGTGGGGTTTTCGCTGATGCTGGTGGGCCTCGCGGCGATCGTGGTGCAGGGCCGGTTGATCGGCTGGATCCTGCCCCGTATCGGGGAAAAGCGCGGACTGCTCGGGGCGCTGAGCGTTGCGGTCGCGATCACGACCCTCTACGGCCTGGCGACGGAGAGCTGGATGGTTTACGGGTTGATCTGCCTCGGTTCGTTGGGCGGCATCGCTGGACCGGCCACGCACAGCCTGGTCAGCCGGCTGATACCGGTGGATGAACAGGGCGCCGTGCAGGGGGCGCTTTCCAGCCTCGTGAGCCTGGCCAACGTTTTCGCTCCCCCGCTCGCGGCCTGGGCCTTCTCCACCTGCATCGGCCCCAACGCGTGGATCCAACTGCCGGGCGTGGCGTTTTTCGGGGCGTCCGTAATGCTGATGTCGGCCCTGCTTCTGGCGGCCCGCTCCCTCCGCGAACGCGGGTGAAAGGGCAGGGGTTGTAAGAGCGGCTTCACGCCGCGACCCAACGATCGGTTTCTCCTTGGGCCGCGGCATGAAGCCGCTCCCGCACCGGAAGCCGATATTGCCCCCCCTGATGCGCAGCTTGCATCGAATCCGGATGTCGTACGTCATGCACGGTTTCGCCCAATTCCCCTCCTCACGGTTCGCAGACCTCACCAGCCCATGCTTCCCTTCGCGCTCACGATTTTCACGGGAGCCTTCTTGTTGTTTCAGGTTCAGCCCCTGATCGGAAAATACATCCTGCCTTGGTTCGGCGGCGGACCCGGCGTCTGGACGACCTGTCTGCTCTTTTTCCAGGTGCTCCTGCTCGGTGGTTATGCGTATGCGCATATCTCGTCGACTTGGTTGAAACCGCGGCAGCAGGCCATCGTCCACGGCATTCTCCTGCTGGTCTCCCTGGTGATGCTGCCGATCACGCCGGGCGAAGCCTGGAAGGCGCATGTCGGAGGTGACCCCAACGTGCGGATTCTCTTGCTGCTCATGGCCACGATCGGGTTGCCGTACTTCGTGCTCTCGTCGACGGGACCGCTGATGCAGCAGTGGTTCAGCCAGACCAATCCGGGCGTTTCCCCTTATCGATTGTATGCGCTTTCCAACGTCGGCTCGCTGCTCGCGTTGCTGAGTTACCCGGTGTTTTTCGAGGTCCGGTTCCCGCGTCACACCCAGGCCACGATGTGGTCCGTCGGGCTGGCCGTCTTCGTCGTGTTCTGCGGCTACTGCGCCTGGATGCTCTGGCGACACGCGAACGCGGTTCCCGTGGCGACTCCGGCTCCTGCGCCGGCTCCGACAACCGCTCCCGTCCCGCTCGGGACCGAGGGCGGCGAAGCCCCGGTGGCGGCCGTGACCGAGGCGCCCGCTCCCCAAGTGCCCGCACCCGAGGCGGCCGTATCCGGCGTCGACAAGCTGCTTTGGGTCAGTTTGCCGGCGATCGCGTCCGTGCTCCTGCTGGCGACGACGAACAAGCTTTGCCAGGAAGTGGCCGTCATCCCTTTCCTCTGGGTGCTGCCGCTGAGCCTGTACCTGCTCACCTTCATCATCAGTTTCGACCACGCGCGCTGGTATCACCGCGGCGTTTTCACGTCGCTGCTCGTGGTCGGCACCGCGGTCGTCTGCCTCGTTCTGCCGGCGGGCAACGATGCGCCGATGCGGCTGCAGATCATTGTCTACACCGCGACGCTCTTCATCGCCTGCATGGTG
>JBEIHL010000711.1:0-2764 GCA_040381375.1 Opitutaceae bacterium | reverse complement strand
GGTTGGGTGCGCGTGGAGATTCTGGATGGCGAAGGCAAGCCGCTGCCGGGCTTTGCGCTGGACGATTGTCCGCCGATTTTCGGTGACACGATCGAGCGCGTCATCGCTTGGAGTGGGGGCCGGACCCCGCGAGACCTGGCCGGACAAGCGGTGCGGCTTCGGTTCGTCCTCCAGGACGCGGACGTGTACGCGTTTCGTTTTGTCGAACCTTGACGCCCATGCGGTCCGCCACCGGCACGGCTCATCTCCGATTGCGCCCGGAGACTCCATTGGGGTCGGATGGACTCGGTTTTGCAGTGGACCTTCTCTGCCACCTGCCTTTTTCAGGAACCCACCATGAACCCTCCCCCGACGTCCGCGTTGCCTTACCTTGACACGAAACCGCAGGGTTCGGCGGATTTCTATTTCGCGACCAATGCGACGTTCCGATTCCTGCTGCGACGGCTGGGGCCGGACGGCTGGCGCAGATATCTTGGTGATCTGGGACGCGGCTACTTTTCCCCGGTCAACCAGCAGTGGCGCGAGGGTGGGTTGCCCGCGATTGCCCGCTACTGGCGGGCGTTCTTCGCCGCGGAGCCGGGCGGCCGGGTCGAGGTCGTCGAACACTCCGATCGGGTCGAGGTGTGCGTTCACGAATGTCCCGCGATCAAACATCTCCGCGCGGGCGGCCGCGAGATCGTGCGCGAGTATTGCCAGCACTGTTTTCACCTGGGCAGCGCACGGGCCGAGGCGGCCGGTTTCACCATGCGGTTGAACGGAGGCAACGGCATCTGCCGGCACACTTTTGCGCCGGCGTCGGCCGGTTTGCCACCGCAGGAGATGAACGCCATCGTGGAGGCCCAGTCATGATCGGCTGCTACGATTTCTGCGCCCACTATGAGTGGACGTTCGCCTGGCTGGAGCAGGAGGGAGGTCACGCGCTCGTGCGCGACTACTGGAACGAAGCCATCAACCACGACAGCCAGCGGCACGCGCGCGAGCTGATCGAACGCGAAGGATTCGCCGGCATGGCGAAGTATTGGGGCCACACGCTCACGGAGGAGTCGCCAGAGCTCGGCTTCAACATCACGCAGGCGCCGGGAGTGTTCCGGATCGACATGCACGACTGTCCGTCGAAGGGCTTCCTGATCCGCAATGGACTGGCTCAGTATCGTGATTACTGCGACCACTGCATGGGCTGGACAGGCCCGATGATGCGCGAGGCGGGCTTTGTGATCGATCACGAGCACAATCATTGCGGCCAGTGCTGGTGGGAAATGCGGCGCGCCGACGACCGCGGCGGGCACGCCGCGCCCGGGTCCGTGGCGGGCACGAAGGATGTGCGGCTCCGGCCGGATTGGAATCCCCCGGCCGGGACGATCGACCACTACGTCAAGGCGACGGATCCGGATACGAAGTCATAGCTGGCGCCGCGGGTCCCCGCGGCGCTTCAGCGGTCCGCGATGCGAGCCGCGGGACTCACCGCTTCGGCCAGTTCAAATGCCGGTGCAGGAAGTCGAAGGTGCCCGCGCCGTTGATCGTGTGGGGACCGTCGAAGTATTCGATCGCCGTTCGCTCCGGTACGCCCAGTCGCGTGTAGAGGCGTCTGACCTTCGCGTACTCGTACGAGACCCATTCGTCCGCCCCGACCCCGTCCGAATGGCCCCGCTCCACCATGAAGGGCCGCGGGGCGATCAGCGCCGCCATCTCCGCATAGTTGAAGGTCGGCCCGAGGTTGTATTCGAACATCTCATACTCGCCGGTGAACATGTAGCTGTAGCGCAGATCGACCGACGCGTTCTTCCGGATCCACTCGTTGAAATCGCCGGAGCAGATGGAGAGTGCGTAGCGTTCGATCAAAGCCGGCAGGCGCATCGCGGTCTTGCCGCCGTACGAAAGTCCATAGTACCCGATGCGCGCGGCGTCGACGAACGGCTGCGCCCCGAGCCAGTCGAGCACGCGTTCCTGCTGCGCCACCATCACCGCGTAGAGGGTCAGGCCGAGCGGATTCAGCTTTCGCTGCAGCACGCGGAACTCATCGCGCCCGCGATACGGATTGTGCGGCGCAAACACCACAAACCCGCGTTCCGCCAGGCGGGCGCCAAATGCCTTATAGTAGCCGAAGGCGCGCGCGGTGGGGTCGTCGTTGATCACGTCCTCCGGCAGGCCCTCCAGACCGTGCTGACAGACGACCACCGGGCGGCGCTCGCCCGGGGCGATGCCCTTCGGCACCAGCAGATAACCCCAGGCGATGAGATCGGGGGCAACGTCGAGCACCACGTCGTATCCAATCCACGAGGTCGTTTCGGCGATCCGCCGCGTCCGGACGCCGGGTGGAGTTCCGGGCACCGGCACCTGGCCGATGATCTCCTTCCGGAACTGCTCGCGCCACGGTCGCGTGGTCGCGGCCCAGTCCTGCGCCTGGCGGGGATTCGCTTGGTCCCAGAACGAAGTCTGGCGAGTGGACTCCGACTCCTCCAACCGCCGCTGGGTGTGCGCCTCAAGTTCCCGCACCTGCCTGAGCTGACGCGCGGCGGCGAGGGCGGCGTCCGGCCGTGTTGAAGGCGCCGGCCGGGCGGAAACGAGGGCGGCGCTTCTTCCGTCGAGTGCCCGCCAGAACGGCAGGAGGGCCGCGTCCGGCGTCGCGGCGAAGTGGAACGCGCCCGCCAGCGCGGGCCCAACGAGGGAGCGCGCGCGTTCGAGCTCACGAAGGACGGAGTCAGGTTCCGGAGAGGCCAGCGCACCCGGGGCGGCCGTGGCCGCGCGGCCGCCCCGGGGGGCAGGC
>JBEIHL010000710.1:0-2767 GCA_040381375.1 Opitutaceae bacterium | reverse complement strand
TGGGCCAGGGTGGCGCGGCGCGCCACTTTCTCGATGGCGACCTCGCCATGCCCGCCATCCACGGTCGCGCGCTCGACCCGGCCGGGATCCGGGAGCGATTCACCCAACAGGGACTGCAACCCGTCCGCGGCGACAGCGTGCTTGCCTGCTGGCCGCTCGCGGAAGAACGCGGCGACCGCGTCGCCGACCATGGCCGCGAAGGCCGGCACGGCCGTATCATCAATCAGGGTACGTGGATGATCGGCGGACCGGCCTTCCAGGCCGACGTGCCACGCTTCGGCTCCTACGATCCGCAACGCGATCCCACGCGTGGTCACGGTCTGCGGCTCGCGTCCGACGACCTGCACGACTGCCGCTGGAGCGTGACGCACCGCTGGACGGTCCCGGCCGACGCCCGTTCGGGGCTCCATGTGGCGCGCTTCGACTTCACCGCCGAAGGAAAACCGCGCCGGTACGACTGCACCTTCGTGGTGCGACGCGCACCCCACCGTCGCAAGGCGCCCATCCTGGTGATCGCCGCGACGAACACGTGGCGCGCGTACAGCGGCACGCCGTTCGCGCTCACGCCGGAGGCCCGGCATGTGGTGTGGGGCACCGGCGGCATCGAGCGCAACCCGCGCGGACTTCCTGCGTACAATTTCTACCGCGACCATGCCTCCGGCCAGGGTACCTATCAGATGGGTCTGCGCATGCCCTGGCCGGCGGCGGGCCCGTACGTGCTGTACGGCGGCCCGACGATGTACAGCCACCTGACGCGCGTGGAGCGGTTCACCCACCTCTGGCTCGAGGAACAGGGCTACGCGTACGACCTCATCAGCGATCTCGACTTGCATCGCGATCCGGACGTCCTGCGCGGCTACCAGGCCGTGCTGGTCGTCGGGCACAACGAATACTGGTCGCTGCCGATGTACCGCGGCACCGACGAGTATCTGCGTCGCGGCGGCAACCTCGTCGTGCTGAGCGGAAACTCCGTCTTCTGGCGGGTGTCGTTCAACGAGGACGGCAGCGTCATGGAGTGCCGCAAGGCCGACGCTCCCGGTGCCCGCGTGCCCGGCGCGCGGCGCGGCGAAGCCTGGCACAGCCAGGACGGCCTGCGCGGCGGCATGCTGCGCGACTGCGGCTGGCCGGGCGTCAACCTGATCGCCCTCGACCTGCTCGGCTTCAACAGCCCCGCCGTCGCCGCCCAATTTGGCCCCTATGTGGTCGAGGACCCGAATCATCCGCTGTTCAAGGAGCCGGAGGATCTCGGGTTCAGGCGCGGCGACAGGTTCGGCGCCGGCCCCGACGGTATCCGGATTGCGAATGCGCACGAGTTCGACATCCGGCCCTCGACCTTCGTCCGGCTGCAGGAGCAACCGTCACCGGAAGGCGGGATCGTCCCACCCGATCCGGCTGGCATCACTCTGCTCGCGAACGGCGAAGTCTATTGGAAAAAGGGCGGCTCCGCGTTCGATTACTTCGGCCGCAAGATCTCGCCCCAGACGGATCAGGGCGGCGAGATGATCTATTGGGAGCGCCCCGAGGGCGGACGCGTTTTCAACGCCGGCGCCATCGGCTCCGGCTGGGTCCTGGGGGTCGATCCGAAGATGGCCGGTCTCCTGCGCAACGTGCTGGCGAAGTTCGGCGTGACGCGGTGAGCCCTTACCGTCCAACCAATCGATCAATTGGCCCACGGAACCCACGGACCACACGGAAACCGGCCATTCTTCCGTGTCCTCCGTGTGTTCCGTGGGCTATTTCTCCGCTGTCTTGTGCGGCACCGCCGCGCTCGGGGATCTCCGCGGGAGCGGCCAGATTTACTGGGCGGCACCGACCTCGCGCCACAGGCGCTCGAGCACCGGTTTGATGACCGCCGCGAAAACCTCGTACGAGGGCGGATGGAAGTGGAGCTTGTCGCTCTTGTAGAGCTCGAGCCGCGGGTGGCCGCTGGCGTCCACGAGCGCCGGATTGAGGTCGATGAAGTGCCGGCGCGGCGTGCTCGCGCAATAGGCCCGGGCGAGGGCGTTGTAGTGGTCCACCTGCTCCCAAATCGGAACCCGGTCGGGGCTGCGCGTGGCGGTAACGAACACGAGATGCGTCTCCGGCGACCAGGCCCGGACCCGCTCCGAAAATTCGCGGAACCGACCGAAGATCACCGCGGGAGCATCGGCCTCCTTCGCCTTGAGGTCGTTGCTGCCGCAGTAATACACGACGATACGCGGCGCATAGCGCGGCACGAGCTGATCGAAGCGCGCGAGCTGGTCACCCGTGCGCGAGCCACCGAACGCGCGATTGAGGACCGGCAGCGGTGCCATCTGCTCGGGGACATTCGTCCACTGGCGAAAGATGCTGCTGCCGACGAAGAGAATGCCACCCGGGGGAAAAGGCCGCGCCACGTCGAGCTCGGCGAACGTCTTGAACGACGGCTCGTATTGCGCCCAACGTTTCGCCGCCTCGTCACTCGCGGTGGCTGGCGCGGCCGGCGCGGTCGCCACGGCACCGACCACCCGGGCGGCCAGGGCAAGGAAGAGAAAGAAGAGCAGCGACCGGGATTTCATGGGCAAGAGGTGCAACGCGCGGCACAGGGGCGCAACGCCGGATCACAAGGGTCGCTTTACGGAGCCGCCGGCGCGTCCTCGCGCTTCGACTCCACGGGTTCATTGTGGGTGGGAAACGACACTCCCTCCCAGCGCGCCACCACCGCCGGCGCGGTGCAGTGGCCGATCACGTTGACGCTGGTGCGAATCGGATCGATGAGCGCATCGATGCCGAGGAGCAGACCGAGCCC
>JBEIHL010000709.1:0-2767 GCA_040381375.1 Opitutaceae bacterium | reverse complement strand
TCACCTTTCAGTCCGGTCGGAAATCGCACGGACGGACGGGGTAGTCGTCACCACGCTTTCCGAAGCGGTCGTGACCCACGCCGATCTGCTCAAAGCGCATTTCATGGCGCAGCCGCAGAAGCTGGGATCCGAGAAGTTTGCCGCCCTGCATGCGGCCTTCGTGCGCGAGGGCGCCTTCATCCACGTGCCCCGCGGGGTCGAGGTCGCCGCGCCGATCGTGATCCATCACCTCGTCACCGGTCCGGCGTCGGCAATTTTCCCGCACACCCTCGTGATCGCGGAAGAAAACTCCAAGGTCACGGTCATCGATCTCTTCTACTCCGACGCCCGGCTCTCACTGCCCGGCGGCGCCGTCTCGGTCCCGCATTTTGCCTGCGGCGCGAATGACCTTTACGCCGGCCACGGCGCCCAGCTCACCTACGCGGGGGCCCAGGCTTGGTCGTACGAAACGCTTTCGCTGCAGTTCAACTCCACCGTGGTCCGGCGCGACGCCCGCGTGCAATCGCTCAACCTGCACCTCGGTGGCCGGCAGTCGCGCCACGAGTCGCTGTCGCAGCTCCAAGCGCCCGGCGCGTTCTCCGAAATGCTCGCGCTGACCGTGGCCGACGGCACGCAGGAGTTCGACCAGCGGACGCTGCAGATCCATCAGGCGCCCAACACCAAGTCCGACCTGCTCTACAAAAACTCGCTCCGCGATCAGGCGAAGACGATTTTCTCCGGCCTCATCGTGGTCGACGCCGACGCCCAGCGGACCGATGCCTACCAAAGCAACCGCAACCTGATGCTCAGCGAGGACGCGGAAGCCAACTCGCTGCCCGGGCTGGAAATTCAGGCCAACGACGTGCGCTGCACCCACGGCGCCACCAGCAGCCGTATCGACCCGGAACAGGAATTCTATCTTCAAGCCCGCGGCATCCGCAAGGAGGCCGCCGACCAGTTGCTCACGTTTGGCTTCTTCGAGGAAGTCTTGAACCGACTCGCCAGCGACGACCTGCATGCGGCGCTGCGCAGCCTGATCGAAACGCAATTTGAGCAATAAGCGCAAAGACGCGAAGGATCGCAAAGGGAACGCTAAGGCCGATCTTCCGACCAGGGCGAACTTTGCGAGATCTTAGCGTCTTTGCGCTTAGCTTCCTTTTTCCATGAACCGCGAACGCACTCTCTCCCGCGACGTCACCGCGACGCAGATTCCCTCCGGCGACAAGCAGACGCTGCCGTCGGGCTCGAGGGTTTTCATCCATCAGACCCTGGGCGGCAGCTACACCGTCCAGACAGACTTCGGCCTCTTCCGCATCGACGGCAAAGACGTCGACACCCTCGGCGAGCAGGTGGCCGCCAACACGGTGGAGGCCTCGACGCTCGCCGACGGTGCCCCCGACCCCGAGGCGGTCTGGGCGCAGCTCCGGCAGGTGTTCGACCCGGAGATTCCGGTCAACATCGTCGACCTCGGCCTCGTCTACTCGATGGATGTGGCAAAGCTCGCCGAACAAAATCCTCCGGGCTACCGGGTGGACGTGGCCATGACGCTCACCGCACCGGGCTGCGGCATGGGTCCGGCGATCGCCGAGGACGCGAAGTCCAAGATTCTCTGCGTTCCCGGCGTCACCGAAGCCGACGTCCGCATCACCTGGGAACCACCGTGGAACCAGCAGATGATCTCCGAAGAGGGGAAGATGAAGCTCGGGCTCATCTGACCCTGTAGGAGCGGCTTTACGCCGCGACCGTCTTTCGGAGATCCGGAGGTCGCGGCGTGAAGCCGTTCCTACAGCGCGCCGCTGCCCGCCGCGGCCATCACCGGACTGAGCGGCTTGGCCGGTTCCGCGAAGCCGACGCGCTTCATGCCCCGCTGCACCTCGGGGGCGCGCATGAAACTACGCCATACGGAGCCGCTGCGAAGGTTTTCCGCCATCCGCAGCGTGATGCCCACGCTGCTGCCGAGGACATCGGGCGAGGCCCTTGGTGTTTCCAGGTTGAACGCATCGACGAAGCCGTAGCGTCCCCAGACGCGCTCACCGCCCGCGACCTTCATCGCCCGCAGCGCCGCGAGGCACTCGGCGGGGGCGAAGGGCAGTGATCCGCCGGGCGCACTGGGCACCACGGTGCCGTCGCTCAGGTCGTCCCCCGCCCTTCCCGGCACCGGCGTGCCCCAGGCCATGTAGCCGCGCGGGCCGTCCGACGCCGTCAGGCCCCAGAAATCATGCGACCAGTGCGCAAACCGGTTCCGTTGCGCCGCGGACCATTCCCGCTGCGCGAGCGTGGCATCGACCGAATTCTGCCAGTAATCCACCGACTGCCCGTCGCGCCGGCCGCGAAAATCGAACCAGGCATGCGCATACTGATGCGTGAACAACGGCCCGCACTGGATGAACGTGCGCCCCGCGAAGGCACTCGCGGCTCGCGGGTCCAAGCGTGCCACGTCGTCTCCGGCAGCGCCCCGGTCGGGTAGCGTCCGATGTCCAGCAAATACAACCCGAGCACTTCCGCGTAACTGTCCCAGCGATGCGGGATGAAGCCCGTCTCCGGTCGCCAGCCGTGCGACAAAGTAGCGCCTCCATTCAACGCCCACGGCCAGTCGATCCGCGCATCGAGCTGGTTGACCAGCCGCGACACCTCCGGATCGCGCAGGTGAGGTTGAAGCCGCGGTCCGGCGTGACGCCGAGCCGTCGATACGCCGAATCTCACGACACGAACGGGCCGCGCCAGCAGGAATCATTTTCGCCGCGGAAGTTTTTCTCCGCTGTCGGCGGGTTGCCTTCGCCACGCTGTA
>JBEIHL010000708.1:0-2772 GCA_040381375.1 Opitutaceae bacterium | reverse complement strand
GGTCCGTTCCGAGCAACTGGCCCAAGTCCTGGCCGGACTCGGCCTGCCCGAAGTCGCAGCCAGCGGCACGGGCAAATTCAACGTGAAGCCCGACACGACCGCGGTCGCGGCGAGTGGCGATCTCCAGGCGCAGATCGCCAAACTCGAAAAGCTCAATCCCGGCCTGGCCACGCTCGGCTCGGTTCGCATCACGACGCGGTTCGACGGCGGCTTCGCCGACAATGTGGCGCGACTTGACCAGTTGAACCTGGAAGTCGCCGGCGCCGACGGCCGAAAGTTTGCCCAGGTGAGCGCGCTGCAGAAGATCGCCTACCAGCTCGCCGACCAACGCGTCGCGCTGGCGAATCCGCAGGCGGAACTCGCCCGGATCTCACTGCTCGCGATCCCGCTCGCATGGGCGCAGGCGTTTGCGCAGCCGATGGTGATCGAAAGCGGCGAACTTTCCATGGTGCTCGCCGTCGAGGCGGAACCCGACGGGAGCCGCGTGCGGGCGCGGGCCGTCGAACCACTCGCCCTTCGCTCCGTTACCGTGCGGGACGCCAACCGAAAGCTGCTGGTCGATCGCGTCACGCTCTCCGTGCGCCCGAACCTCGACTACTCCGCGACCAAGTTGATCGCCACGTTGAGCGAATTCACGGTCACGATGCCCGATGGCGACTCCGTGGCCGCCGAACTGACCGCCGACGTCACCAATCTCGCGACCACGCCCGTCGTCGCATTCACCGCGCAATTGCAGGCGAAGATCGTAAACGCGCTGAAGCCCTACCTCTCCGCCCCCACCGGTCCGCTGACCATCAGCGCGAATCTCGAAGGCCGACATGAGGGCCAGATGCTGCAGCTCGCGAAGCTGAGCACGACGGTGAACCGGGACGCGAACGTGCTGCTCGCCGCGTTGGACCTGCAACAACCGATGCGCGCCGACCTCAAGGCCAATACCTTCTCCGTGCCCAATCCCGCCGTGACCGCGCTGCGTTTGCGACTCGGCGAAATTCCACTGGCGTGGGCCGAGCCGTTCGTCGCGCAGTCGAAGCTCTCCGGCCAGCTCGGAGGCGGCACGTTCGAGGTCGCGATGCGGACCGTGGAAGATGTGACGCTCTCCACCACCGAGCCGCTCACCTTCCGCGCCGTGACCGCCGTCATCGAAGGCAAGACGCTCGTCCAGGGGCTAGATCTTGATGCGAGTCTGTCGGCGACCAAACGCGGCGAAACCGTCGTTTATGACCTGCGCCGGATCGAGGTGAAACAGGGCCAGACTTCGCTCGCCGCCCTGAACGTAGCGGGCGAGGCGAAGCTCGGCGCCAAGCTCACCGCTACGGCCAAGGGCAATCTCGAAGCGGACGTCGCCGCGCTGATGCAACAGCCCGCCCTCGCCGCGAACGCCACGCTCGCGCGCGGCCGCGTGACCGTCGCCTTTGACGCCAGCCTGGCCGATGCAACTTCGGCCAAGGCCACCATCGCGGCGAAAAATCTCGTGGCCAAACTCGAGAACCGCGCCCTCGGCGATGTCGATCTCACGCTCACGGCGACCATGAAGCCCGACGGCAGCGGCAGTGTGGCGATGCCGCTCACGCTCACCAACGGCCCGCGCAAATCCGACGTCGCCATCGATGGCACGTTCGGAAAAGCCTCCGACAAGAAGACATTTCTCTTCACCGGCAAAGTCGCGAGCAACCAGCTCTTCGTGGACGATTTTCAGCCGCTCGCCGGTCTGGCTCCGGCATCGGAGGCGCCCAAGAAACCCGCGCCCGGCACGCCGCCACCCTCGACGCCGCGTCCCACTACGCCCGCGCCGACGCGGGACACGGAACCGTTCTGGAAGGGCGTCAACGGCAAGTTCGACGTCGACCTGAAGCGGATCGTCTACGGCAAGGACTACGTGATCAGCGCGCGCGGCACGGCCGTCGTCACCGACACGCGTCTCGCGCTCGACGGTCTGGAGGGGAAATTCAAGGACAACCCCTTCAAGCTGGCCGCCGGCCTGAACTTCATCGCGCAGCAGCCCAAGCCGTACGCCCTCACCGGCTCCGCCGACATCCAGAACTTCGACGTCGGCGAATTCCTCCGCGCGGCGAATCCCGCCGAGAAGCCGGCGCTCGAGACCAAGGCCACGCTCAGCGCCAAGCTGAACGGCACGGGCGGCAACATCACCGAAGTCGGCAAGAACGCCTTCGGCAATTTCGAGCTCACCGGCTCGAAAGGCACGATGTACCTGCTGGAGCGCAAGGGCTCGGCCGGCACGTTGGTGAATCTCGGCGCCACCGCTCTCAGCATCTTTGGCGCGGCCCGCGGTTCCGACACCACGTCCGCCATCGGCGAGATCGCCAAGCTGCTCAACTCGGTCCAGTTCGACACCGTGAAGCTGCAGATCGAGCGCGGCTCCGACCTGCAATTCAAGCTCTCCTCGCTCGAGGTGCTGTCACCCTTCCTGCGTATCACCGGCTCGGGTACGGTTGCCAGCAAGAGCATCGACGACATCCAGAACGCGCCGATGAACATCGTGCTGCAGCTCGGAGCGAAGGATCAGCTCGGCTTCCTGCTGCAGCGGGTTCGGCTGCTCGGCGCGACCACCGACGACAAGGGCTACAATCTGATGTCACGGACGTTCACGATCGGCGGCACGCCCTCGAAGCCGGACAACTCCTCGCTTTGGAAGATCCTCGGCGAAGCCGCCGTCGGCGCGGCGCTCGGACGGTAGACCCCTGGGAGCGCGGCCCTCCGCGTCCGCAGATGTTGCAAACCGGGAGAGGACGTCCGCGCGCCCCGGAGAAAGCG
>JBEIHL010000707.1:0-2773 GCA_040381375.1 Opitutaceae bacterium | reverse complement strand
TCCCGTTGTAGGAGCGGCTCCACCAAAAAAGCAGGGACGCTCCCGGTGACAGGAGCGCCCCTGGTTATTTTCTTACGGGATCAGATCTCAGTTGTTCGACTCGGAGCTCTGTCCGTTGACCGGGGTATCGGCGATGCGAACCGGCAGGGTGACCTTCGTCGCCACCGGCTTGCCATCGATCTCCGCGGGCAGGAACCGCCACTGTTTGACCGCCTTCACAACTGCCTTCGCCAGCGCGTCATCCGGAGTGGATGTAATGCTGGATTCGACGGTTTTGCCGAGTGCGTCCACCACGAATTCGAGCCGGACCGTGGCGCCGATATACTGGGAACCCACCGCGGGCGAAACCACGGTCATGGGCACCGGGGTTTTGAGCGGTGTGTCACGGTACTGCGCGACGTAGGCTTCTTCCGGGGTCATCGCCTGAGCGGCAATAATGAGCCGTTTTTCTTGGAAACTCGACTTGCACCGCACCCGGAGCGGCTGTTGCCTCCGGACGCGTAAAAAGACCCATGTCCGCTGATCAGACTCGAACCGCCTCCTCGCGCCGCCGCTCCACCGCCGCCCTCCTCCAATGGATTGATTCCGACTATACGCCGGAGGGGCCTGAAAAGATGCGGGATGAGCCCGACAAGGTGGACTGGGTGCGGTGCATTCCCTTCATCATCCTGCACGCGGGTTGCCTCGGCATCATCTGGGTCGGGGCGAGTTGGTTTGCCGTCTGGACGGCCGTCGCGCTCTACGTCGTGCGGATGTTCGCCGTAACGGGCATCTATCACCGCTACTTCTCGCACAAGACTTACAGCACCTCCCGTTTCGGCCAGTTCCTGCTCGCCCTCTGGGGTGCGACCACGGTGCAGCGCGGCGCCTTGTGGTGGGCCTATCATCACCGTCATCACCACCAGCACTCCGACGATCCGGAGGACGCCCATTCCCCGCACGTGCACGGCTTTTGGTGGTCGCACATCGGCTGGATCACAAGCCGGCGCAATTTTCCGACTGACTACTCCAAGGTGAAGGATCTGGCCCGTTTCCCGGAGCTGGTGTGGCTCAATCGGTTCGACACCCTCGTACCGCTGGTGTTTGCGCTCGGGATCTTCGGTTTGGGCATGCTGCTGGAAACCTACGCGCCCGGGCTCGGTACCGACCGCTGGCAGATGC
The DNA here is from genome assembly GCA_040381375.1 of Opitutaceae bacterium. Classification (GTDB taxonomy): domain Bacteria; phylum Verrucomicrobiota; class Verrucomicrobiia; order Opitutales; family Opitutaceae; genus ER46. Next base: position 1,612 of record JBEIHL010000707.1, on the reverse strand, counting down.
TGGTTTGGGGGTTCTTCGTTAGCACGACGGCTCTCTTTCACGGTACGGCGTGCATTAACTCGATGGCTCACCTGATGGGGCGCCGGCGCTTCGACACGACCGACGATTCGCGCAACAGCTTCATTCTGGCCATCATCTGCCTAGGTGAGGGCTGGCACAACAATCATCACCGCTACCAATCCTCGACCCGCAACGGGTTTTATTGGTGGGAGATCGACCTCACTTATTACGGCCTCAAGGCGCTGTCGTGGACCGGGCTCATCTGGGGCCTGAAACCGGTGCCGCACTCGATCATGGAGGAAGCGCACCGGGCCGATCATCTCGCTTCGATCGCCGCCGCCCAGCGCGCGGTGCACGTGTATCCGGAAGTTTCGTCGCTGAAGAAGGTGGTCCCGGCTGCCGCCGCCATCGCCGTCGCCACGGCTGCCGCTGCGCAGGCAACGATGCCGAAGAAGTCCGAGGGCCCGGCAATTCATCGCGACGTCAGCGAGCAGACGGAGCATCGCCAGCCGCCGCGCGTGATCTGACGGCGCGCCCGTTGGTCTTGGTTTCTTTTCGGCGGGCGCCTTGGATAGCGCCCGTTCTCGAGTCCGGAACCGCACAACCGATGCGTCCCCTGTCCGCCTCGGCCCGTAACAACGCGACATCGCTCACCGCATTTCATCCACTTCATGCCCTCTGTCGCCATCATTGGCACCGGAATCGCCGGATTAGGCTGCGCCCATTTTCTTCAGCACGACTTCGACCTCACGTTGTTCGAACAGAACGATTATGTCGGGGGTCACACGAACACCATCACGGCGCCGGAGCCGGGGACCGGTCGGCGGGTGCCGATGGACACCGGCTTCATGGTGTTCAACAAGGTCACTTATCCGCATCTGACGCGGTTGTTCGATGAGCTCGAGGTGCCGATCAAGCCGACGTCGATGTCGTTTAGCGTGCGCCACGCCGACATCGGTTTGGAATTCTGCGGTTCGTCACTGAACCATCTGTTCGCGCAGCGGCGCAATCTGCTCCGGCCCCGCTTCTGGCGGCTGCTGGCGGCGATCAATCGCTTCAATGCCGAAGCCGTCGCGGCCCTCGACGATCCCTCCACCCAGAACGAAACGCTCGGCGAGTACGTGAAGCGGCGCGGATACGGCGCCGATTTCTTCGACCTCTATTTGGTGCCGATGAGTTCGGCGGTGTGGAGTACGCCGCCGGATCTCATGCTGGAGTTCCCTGCCACGGCGTTGCTGCGATTCTTCCACAATCACGGCTTCCTTGGACTCAGTACGCAGCATCCCTGGTGGACGGTGGACGGCGGAGCGAAAACCTACGTCGCCAAGCTCACCGCGCCCTGGCGCGACCGCATTCGGATCGGCGAGGGCGCGACGCGCATCGTGCGTTTCGCTAACGGCGTCGCGGTCCGGACGTCGGCCGGCCACGTGCACACGTTCGACAAGGTGATCCTCGCCTGCCACGGCGACCAAGCCCACCGCCTGCTGGCGGCGCCGACGTTTGACGAAGACCGCCTGTTGCGGGAATTCCGTTATCAGTCCAACGTGGCCACTGTGCACACCGATCCGACCGTCATGCCCCGCACCCGCCGGGCGTGGTCGAGCTGGAACTA
>JBEIHL010000706.1:0-2773 GCA_040381375.1 Opitutaceae bacterium | reverse complement strand
GGTGAGATGCTTGAAAGCAGAGCCCAAAGAACTTTCGGGTCGACTATTTCCATTTTCCGGAAAACGGTAAAGCATGATCTCGCAAGACGTAGTCGTCGCCCTCAAACTGCTGGGATCAGCCCAGTGGCCTGGATTTGCCCGGCTTTCCGAGGCCCTCGGAATGAGCTTGTCCCAAGTCCACCGCTCGATCGCGCGGCTGAGTGAATCACGACTGTTTGTCGAGGCGGAGCAAACGGTGCAACGAGCGAACCTGGCGAGGTTCGTTGTCCACGGACTTCCCTTTGCTTTCCCCGCCCGGCTCGGTGAGATCACCCGAGGGGTTCCGACCGCGTGGGCGTGCCCGGAGCTGAAAAACACCAGCCTTTCCAGTCTGGCAACTGACGACCTCGTTCCGGTCTGGCCAGACAGCGGCGGCAAGATCAAGGGTCGCGCGATCGAGCCACTTCACGCCGGGGTGCCCATCGCCATACGGACCAACAAAGAGCTGTATGCACTGCTCGCGCTCGTCGACGTGTTGCGGGTCGGCCGTGCGCGGGAACGCGAGTTTGCCGAAGCAGAGCTGCAAAGGAGGATAGCAGATGTCCGTTCCTAACCTCGGAGCCATGCGGGCCGTGGCTTGAGCCCATGGCCCGCGCCTGGACACGCGACGAGCTGATCGTCGCCATGAATTTGTATAGTCGCCTGACGTTCGGGCAGCTCCACGCGCGCCATCCCCTGATCGTCGCAACCGCCGCAAGAATGGACCGCAGTCCAAGTTCGCTGGCGATGAAGCTGTGCAATCTCGCGTCGTTCGATCCGGCCGTGACCAGCCGCGGCCGGGTTGGGCTCAAGGGGGCGAGCCAACTCGATGGCGAAGTCTGGCGTTCTTTTCAGGCGGATTGGGAAACACTGGGCACCGATAGTGAACAGCGCTTCACCGCACTCATGGGAAGTGCGCCGGTGGCCGAGGAAGAAGAGCGGTGGAGTCTGCGCGAAGGCCCGACGGAAATGGAAACGACGACGTGGCGTCGCTTAGGTCAGGACTTTTTCCGCCGCACCGTTCTCGTCAGCTACAATCACCGCTGCTGCATCACCGGCACGCCGATCCCCGCCCTCCTCACGGCCAGCCACATCGTCGCCTGGTCAGCCGATCGCGCCCAACGCTTGAATCCGCGCAACGGCCTCTGCCTCGCGAAAACCCAGGATGCCGCGTTCGACCGGCACCTGATCACCCTCGACGAAGACCTGCGCGTGGTGCTCTCGAAATCCATCCGCGACCATTTCACGTCCGAGGCCGTGCGGGCGAACTTTCAGCCCTACGAAGGCCAGCGGATAATTTTGCCGCATCGCTTCACGCCCGACCCCGCGCTCCTAAAACGCCACCGCGATCTTTTCTGGAGTTCGTCGTCTTTCTCGCCTTCCAACGGGTAACGGCCTGACGGTGGAACTGGCTCTTCCCATCACCCTGATGTGAGCACTCGCGTGTCGGTCTGTAACACGTAACAGGCAGAACCGCCTCAGATCTTCCCCCGTCCGTACGACCGCCTCCAACTTAATCCGAAAATGCCAAACCCACGCGTGCCCATCGTCGCACGGCTGCTGCTCGTTTGCGCTTTACTCGTTCCCGCTCAGATCTCCGCCGCCGCGCCCGCCGAGAATCCGCAGGCCGAGTACCAAGCCCTGCTCACACTGAGCCGCACCCAACTCCCGCCTGCGCTGCGCTCGGATGAGGTGGCGAAGATCGCCTGGATCCAGCAACGCAAAGCTGAACTCCATGGGCGCGGAGCGGCCTTCTTGAAGCGCCACGATGCGCACCCATTGCGTTGGGACGTGCTCGTGCTCCTGCGGAACGGTGGCGAGGACCGGTTGAAAATCTCGCGCAGCGGCTTTCGCCAACTCTTTCCCATCGCGGAATCGAAGGCCGCTTGGGACAAGACGTATTTTGCAGAGCTCGAATCGCTCCTCGTGGCACCTGACGCCAGTTCCTCGGCCCGCGGGGAAGCCCTGCGCCAGCTTATCGACCAAACCGCGCGCGACGCCCTCGCCCTTACGACCGATGCGTCCGTCGCGATCCCACGGGTGCGCGCCTGGCTGGAGTAATACGATCGGGAGTTTCCTCGTTCCAGCTATGTCGTGTCGCTCTACCATGCCTACGCCAATCTCCTCGACGCGGCTGCACCCGACCTCTGTGTGCGTTTTCTCGCGGAGCTCGAGGTCCGCCACCGACAAGGAGAGTTCCTGGACAAGCGCGTCCAGGAACTGGTCTCCGGTCACCGTCGCGCCTTGGAAGCGCAAGCGCTCCCCCTCGATGAGCTCTGGCTGCATCTCCATTGATCAGCGGACTGACCCTCTCGGATCGGCCCCCTGCCCACAGAGACAGCACGAAAAAGGCGGAAGGCCAAGCAACCGGGATATTTAGCCCGACCGACGGAGCGGCAGTTTTGTTGCCTTACTCCCCCGCGGTGGCGCGGAGAATTTCCCTATTAGGAGTGGCGTCGGCCCTGAGCTTCGGCGATTGCCAACGGAACGCGGATATCGCGCGCAGCTCGCGCACAAAAATTTCTTCGCCGCACACGGCGAGGTGGGCCCAGGTGTCTTCGGCGGCTACTTTGCGTTGGTCGAGCAATTGAAAGCCTTTGGGGTCGGCTTTGATGAGGAGCAGAAAACCGCGCTCATCGAGAGCGAGGATGCGGTCGCCCTGCGCCACGAGGCTGGAGTATTTGCCGAACGAGTCGGAGTTCCACACCCGCGCGCCGGTTTTCAAGTCGATGCAGGTGAAGCGCTGGTTGCCCAT
>JBEIHL010000705.1:0-2773 GCA_040381375.1 Opitutaceae bacterium | reverse complement strand
TCGCCCGCCTCGAGCGCGAGCTGCTCGATCGCCCGCCGCCGGGTTGAGGTGAAGACACTCGCCAACCAGTCGTAGACCGGGGCGTAGAGATTATAGCGCCAGCGATTGAAGCGGTCGGGCATGAGTGGTGACGAACGACGCCAGGTCGGGCCTTTCAACGTTCGACGGCCGGAGCCCTGCTCAGTCGCGCTCCCGCTCGAACCACGCATACAACACCGGCAGCACGACCAGCGTCAGCAGGGTCGAGCTCACGATGCCGCCAATCACCACGGTCGCCAACGGTCGCTGCACCTCGGCGCCGGCACCGGTCGCGATCGCCATCGGCACAAAGCCCAGGCTCGCCACGGCGGCGGTCATCAGCACGGGACGGAGTCGCGTGAGCGAACCTTCGGTGACGGCTTCGACCAGCGCTTTGCCCTCTTCGCGGAGCTGGTTGAAATAGCTCACCAGCACCACGCCGTTGAGCACCGCGACGCCGGTCAGGGCGATGAAGCCGACCGCCGCGGTGATGCTGAACGGCATGTCGCGCAGCCAGAGCGCCGCGACGCCGCCGGTGACGGCGAGCGGGATGCCGGAGTACACGAGCAGCGCCTGCCGGAGCGAGCCGAAGGCGAGGAAGATCAGGACGAAGATCAGCGCCAGCGCCGCGGGCACGACGACCGCCAGCCGCGCGCGGGCGTCCTGCAGGTTCTGGAACTGGCCGCCGAATTCCACCACGTAGCCTTCGGGCAGCTTCACCTGTTCGCGGATGGTTTGCTCCGCCGCGCGCACGTAGCCCTCGATGTCGCGAGTCTTCAGGTTTACCATCAGCGCCGCGCGCCGCTGGCCGCCGTCCCGCTGAATCGGCTCCACGGTTTCGAGGTTCGTAAACGCCACGACTTGCCCCAGCGGAATCAAGCCGGACTCGCCGACGCGCAGTGGAAGTTTCCCGATCTCGGCGTCCTCCGTCCGCAACTCCTCGGGCATCCGCACCACGATGTCGAAGCGACGATTGCCATCCACCAGGCTGCCGACCACTTCACCGGCGAGGGCGGTGCCGACCGCCCGGTTGACCTCGGCGGCCTGGAGATTGTAGCGGCGCAGCACGTCGCGCTTCACCTCCATCTGCAACTGCGGCGTGCGACCGTCGGTCTCGTATTCGACCTGGCCCACGCCTGGGGTTTTTTCGAGGATGGCTTTGACCTTTTCCGCCAGCGGCTCGAGCAGGTCGTAATCGTGGCCGAAGATCTTCACCGCGAGTTCGGCTTTCGTCCCTTCGAGCATTTCGTTGAAGCGCATTTCAATCGGCTGCGCGAAGAGCAGGTCGTAGGTGGGATCGATCTTCTTCAGCGTGGCGTCGATCTGTTCCTGCAATTCCGCCTTGGAGGTCGGCCGGCCCGCGGTTTTCGGCCATTCCTTCAGCGGGCGGTAGGAGATGTAAACGTCGCTCTCGTTGGGTGGCATGGGGTCCGAGGCGATGGCGCTCGTGCCGATGCGGGTGAAGATGCGCGAGATCTCGGGAAATTCGGTCCGCAGTCGGTTCGTCGCCTCAATGTCGGTGCGCAGCGACTCCTCGAGACTCATGCCCACGGGCTTGTAGAACATCGCGGTGATGGAGCCTTCATCGAGCGTGGGGACGAATTCGGCCCCGAGGTGCGAGAACACCCAGAGCGAACCCGCGAACAGCGCGACCGCGCCGGTTGCCACCAGCATCCGCAGGCGGAGGGCGACGCGCAGAGTGGGCGCATAGACCCGCTTCGCGAGCCGGATGAAGATATTGTCCTCCTCGGAAACTTTTCCGCGCAGGAGCATGGAGCAAAGCGCGGGCATGAGCGTGAGCGCCAGGACGAGCGCGCCCCCCAGCGCGAGCATCACGGTGAGCGCCATCGGGTGAAACATCTTCCCCTCGATGCCGGTGAGGGCGAGGATCGGGAGGTAAACGACGGCGATGATGAGCACGCCGAAGAACATCGGGCTGCCCACCTGCTTGCTTGCGGCCAGCACGGTGTGGGCGCGTTCCTCGTTGGTGAGGTTGCGGCCAAGCTGGTGCTGGCGGATTCCGAGCTGCCGGACGATGTTTTCGACGATGACGACGGCTCCGTCGATGATCAGGCCGAAGTCCACGGCCCCGAGGCTCATCAAATTTCCGGAGATGCCGAAGTACCTCATGCCGGTGAGGGCGAAAAGAAACGAAAGCGGGATGGCGCAGGCTACGATCAGCGCTGCACGCCAGTTGCCGAGCAGGAGCAGCAGCACGACGACGACGAGGACCGCGCCTTCGACGAGGTTCTTCTCGACCGTGGTGATCGTGCGACCGATCAGGATCGAGCGGTCGTACTCGATCTGGAGTTCCACGCCCTCGGGCAGTTTGGTTTGAATCTCGGCGAGTCGCAACTTCACGCGTTCAGCCACGTCGCGGCTGTTCTCACCGGCCAGCATCATGGTGCTGCCGAGCACGGTTTCCTTCCCGTCGAGGGTCGCCGCGCCGGTCCGGAATTTGGTGCCGATCTTCACGTCGGCCACGTCCTTCACGAGCAGCGGCCGCACGCCCGCGCCGGTTTTGATGGGCAGGTTGGCGATGTCGTCGACGGTCTGGACCCGGCTGACCGTGCGGATCGTGAGCTGCCGGCCGCCCCGGTTGACGATGCCGCCGCCCGCGTTCACGACGTTCTGACCGATGAGGTCGGCGAGTTCGCCGAACGTGAGATTCCGCTCCGTCAGGGCGTCGGGCTTCGGCTGGATGACAAACTGCTTCTCGTAACCGCCACTGCCGTTGATCTCGGCGATGCCGGGC
>JBEIHL010000704.1:0-2777 GCA_040381375.1 Opitutaceae bacterium | reverse complement strand
TACTGGGACGCCGCCAAGGTGGGGCTCAACGCGATCACGTTCTACCCGATCGAGTCGACCCAGACGCAGGAGTTGAACTTTCGCGCGGGCCAGCTGCACACCACCTGGGATGTCCCACTCTCCAAGCTCGATGCCTACCGCCGGGACAGTTCCGGGCCGCTGCGGATCGAGCCGTATTTCGAAAGCTACTTTTTCCGTTTCAATACGAAGCACCGCCTGCTCTCCGACGTCCGCCTGCGCCGCGCGCTCGCGCTCGCCATCGATCGCGAGTCGATCGTGAAAAACATCCTGCGCGGCGGCCAGACGGTGGCCACCGCTCTGACCCCGCCCGGGCTCGCCGGTTACACCGCGCCCGCGGCCGTCACCTATGATTTGGCCGCGGCAAAAAAACTCCTGGCCGAGGCCGGCTACCCCGAGGGCAAGGGCCTGCCGCCGATCGAGGTCACGACCATCTCGTCCGAGATCAATCAGCGCATCGCCGAGGCGGTGCAGCAAATGTGGCGGCGCGATCTCGGTATCGAGGTTCTGATTACGCAGAAGGAGTTCAAGGTGCTGCTCGATACCTTCGACACGCTCGACTACACGGTCGCCCGCGGCCGATGGATCGGCGAGTTTCCCGATCCGCTCACCTACCTGAACATCTTCACGACGGGCAACGGCGTGAACGGCACGGGCTTCGCCGACCCGCTCTACGATGCAATGGTGGCGAAGGCCAACGCCGAGCGCGCCCCGGCCGCCCGGCTCGCCGCCCTGCAGCAGGCCGAGAGCTACCTGCTCACGCAGATGCCCATCGCGCCGATCTACTGGGGCTCGCGCACCACGTTGATCGCGCCGTCGGTCCGCGGGTGGAAGAAATCGCCGCTGGGGTTTCGGAACTACAAGGACGTGTGGCTGGAGGGAAAGTAGGGTCGGAGCCCGAGGTGGAGCAGCCTGTCGCCAGGCTGCTTGGTTTGAAGTGGCCCGGCAGAAGAGCGCGCAATCGGCCCTCGTGAAAGCAGCCTGAGGATAGGCTGCTCCACCTTCGCGGCTGCGGATGGCGTCTTTCTCGACGCATTACACCTGCTCCGGCCACATGCCGAGGCAGCGGTACTTCGCCCACAGCGGCGCGGTCTTCTCGTTTTTCCGAAACGCAATCGCCGCGATCCCGACCACGACGCCGCCGGCACGCTCGATGAGCTGCACCGCTGCTTTCGCGGTCGCTCCCGTTTCGATCCACTCATCGACCAACAATACGCGCGTGCCGGCCGGCCACGGGTTCGCCCGCAGCTCGAGTGACTTTTCGCCGCCCGTGTAGTCCGAAAAGCTGACGCGCTCATGGCGCACCGGCAGCTTGCCGCCTTTGCGCACCGGCACGAAGCCCACGCCCAGCCGCAACGCCAGCGCCGCGCCCACCACGAAACCGAGCGCATCGGTTCCGACCACGCGCTCAACGCGTTCGCCCGCGGGCGCATTCACCCACGGCGCCACCAGATCCTCGACCAGCGCGCGAAACGCCGCGGGCTCCGCAAAGATCGGCGTCACGTCGCTGCGCTTGTAGTGCACCTTGCTGCGATCAATCAGGCTCAGGTAGTCCACGCCGCCACGTTGATCCTCCCCGCCGGTGCTCCTCAAGTCCCAATGGTCTTCCCTTGGGAGCGCGGACGCCCTCGTCCGCATCCGTCCGCCTGCCCGTTTCTTTTTGCGCTTTCCGCCCGTTATTGCATGAATCGCCGGTTCAAGATGTCCCGCCGCAAAGTCATCATCGAGCAGGATACCATGGGGCCCGCCACGACGAACCTGCAATCGGTCGCGTTGCTGCTCAACGCGCCCGACGTCGACGTGCTCGGGATCTGCGTCCCCACCGGCGACCACTGGCGCGATTACCAAGTGCGGCACGCGCTCCGGTTGCTCGAGATCATGGGGCGCACGGAAGTCCCCGTCGTGCCAGGGGCGCTGATGCCGCTGGTGAACACGCCCGCCGACACTGCGCTTTGGGAGAGGCAGCACGGCAAACTGATCTACAACGGCGCCTGGGACCTCGCGCGGCCGGGCAAGTGGGCGGACCCGTTTCACACCCCTGATCTGCCTGAAGGGAACCCGACCACCGCGCCCGCGGCCGAAACCGCCGCCGCGTTCATCGTCCGCCAGGCGCGCGCCCACCCGGGCGAGATTTCACTCTGGTGCGCGGGGCCGCTGACCGACGTCGCGCTCGCGCTGCACCTCGAGCCGCGCCTGCCCGCCCTCGTGCGCGAACTGCATTTCATGGGCGGCGCGTTCGCTCCGCGGACGGACGCCCGCGAGTTTCGGCATACGCCCCGTCGCGAGTTCAATGTGCGATTCGACGCGGAAGCTGCCCGCGTGGTCCTCCGCGCCAAGTGGTCGCGGGTCACGTGCTCGCCGATCGATGTCTCGAACCACACCCGCGCCACGCCCGAGCTGTTCGCCGCCATCGCCCGCGCCGACACGCCCCTCGCGCGCTACCTGGACCAGTTTGGCCAGCGCCACCGGCCGATGTGGGACGAAGTCGCCGCCGCGTCCTGGATCGACGACTCGCTCATCACGCGGAACGAAGACCTTTTCCTCGACGTCAACCTCGACCGCGGCGCCGGCTACGGCGACACGCTGAGCTGGGCGCCGGCCGAGGCGCCGGGGCTCGGCGAGCGGCCGGTGAACGTCGTGTACGACGTCGACGTCCCCGCATTCGAACGACTGACCGTGCGCCTGCTGTCGCAGGCTGGCGCGCGCTGACCGGACCAGACCAGCCACCCTGACCCGACCGACCTGACGACCCGAAGAGG
>JBEIHL010000703.1:0-2794 GCA_040381375.1 Opitutaceae bacterium | reverse complement strand
GCCGCCCACCGCCACCAGGCCGAAGAAGAGAAAGACGAACACGTCTCCAAGTCCGTGATACGCGAGCGGAAAGGGCCCGCCCGTATACGCGACGCCGCACAGGATGCTCGCCGCCCCAACGGCAATCAGCCACGGGCCACCCCACGCGACGAGCCCGAGGCCGACGAGGAAGGCGGCGACGAAGACCCCGATCATCGCACGAAACATCAGCTGGGGACTGATCAGGCCCGCGGCCACCGCGCGTCGTGGCCCCACCCGCGCCGCCGTGTCGGCGCCCCGGATGAAGTCGTAGTAGTCGTTGGCAAAATTAGTCCCCACCTGGACGAGCAGGGAAAAGCCGAGGCACAGCGCCGCGGCCCCCGCGTGAAACTGCCCGTCGTGCCACGCGAGCGCGGCGCCGACCAGCACCGGGGCCACGGCCGCCGGCAGCGTGCGCGGCCGCGCGGCGCCCAGCCAGATTTGAAGGCGCGATTCGCTCATGGGAGGTGGAGCCGCGTGTCCCCAGGCGGCTGGCTTGGTGCGTGATTGACGGATACATCCTCGCCGAGTGAAAGAAAGCAGCCTGGGGACAGGCTGCTCCACCTTTCGGCCCGCGACCTCATCGCGCGCCTCCCGGCATTTCCCGATACGCCCGCTCGCCCGGCACGCCGAGTTCACGTTCGAGGTCCCGTATCCGAGCCAGCACGACGTCACGATCCGCCCCCGGATCGCCGACGGGCAGCGTCGGATGCAACCGGACCAGCCACTGCAGCGCCTCCTCCCGGCGGCCCGCCCGCCGCAGCATCTCCGCGTGCAGGCGCGCGGCGTAGTACGGCGCCCGAGGAAGCTCCCAGGCCCGGCGGTAGCTTTCCGCCGCGGCCAGCACGTCGCGCATCCGCGTGAGCTGGATCGCCGCCCGCTCGATCCAGAGATCCGGATTCGCGGGATGAAACGTCAGCGCCGCGTCGAGATGCTGCAGCGCCAACGCTCCCTGCTCCCGATCGATCCGCTGTTCCACCGCCCGCCCGGCGGCGTCGCCGCCCGCGGCTTCGAAACGCCAGGTCGAAAGATCGTGGGCGAGAATGCGCGCGCCGTTGATCCAGAAATACGCCGGCCGAGGGTCGATCGCCGTCACGAGCTGGACGAGCGTCTGCGTGCCGGGCAGGTCACGTTTCTCCCACGCCACAAACATCCGGATCCACGTGGCGTCGGCCACCAGCGCGCGAAAACCGCCCAGCAGTGCCAGCGTGACCCCCTGCCCCGCCGCCGTCAGCGACGAGTCGAGCCGCAGCGCCGGCTGGCGCGCCCGCGTCTCGCTCCACACCGGCGCGATGAAGCGCTCGAGTGCGAGTCCCGCCACCGCGAGCGTCGCCAGCACGACAGAAAGCAGTCGGAGCCGGAGGACGTTCACGGCCGTCCTCCCATTGCCGGCGGCCCGAACAAAACGCAGCGTGTGGAGGCGGCCATGGGGTCAGATTTCTCGCTGCCGGAAACTGTACACCGCCAAGCCGCACGCGACCGCGACATACCCGCCCGCGTAGACGCCAATCCGCAGGACGTGCCACCACGGCGGGGCGTCGGCCGCATTCAGCGAGTCCGCGAGGGTGAAGACCTGGAAATTGGGAAACACGGTCGCGATGCCCCCGGCCACGATCCGGCCGAACCACGCGCCGCCGCGGGTGTAGGCGTCCTGCGCCAGGTACTGCAGGTGGCAGATCACGAGGATGAAGAACCCGGTGACAACGGTGAACAACTGCGTCTGGGCGAAGCTCGCCACCAGCAGCGAGAAGGCCGCGAGCACCATCAGTTTCAACCATTGCATCAGTCCGGCCAACGCCACCATGCCGTAGCTCACCACGCGTCCTTGCGCGAAATTGTCCGGATACTCCTGCATCAACTGTCCCTCGCGCCAGAAGAGCACCGCGGCGAGCAGCCCGGTCAGCAGCAGGCAAAAAACGCCGGCCAGGGCGGCGATGCCGGCGAACTTCCCGAGGATGAATTCCGCCCGCCACACCGGTTTGGCCAGCAACGTGAGGGCGGTCCGATTCTCGATTTCGCTGAACACCAACTGCGCCGTCGCCGCGACCGTCAGCGCGGCGCCAAAAAAGGCCATCGCGCCAAAGCCGCAGTCGGCGAGGAACTTCAATTCCGGCGCGCCAAAGTTGAAGTCGCGAAACCAGCGCGCCCCGAGCACGAGGGCCAGCGACAGGAAGAGCAGGAAGTTGAACAATCGCTGCCGCGCGGCCTCCCGCAGGGTGTTCTGCGCAATCAGGCCGGTGCGCCGGAAGGAGAACGGCACGCGCCGGACGCGGTCGTCTGGGCTGCCGGATGTCATGACGGAGGCGGTCCGCCGGCAGGTCCGCCGCGGCCCACGCGTTCGAGAAAGATCCGATCCAGCCGGGTGCGCGGCGTCTCCACGGTCTCGATCGCCCGGCCGCGCGCCGCAAACCACGCGCGCAGCTCGTCCATTTCCGCCGGCGGCAGGGTCTCGATCACGAGCGCCTGCCGATCAGCGCGGCCCACGAGATCGGGCACCGCACCCTCGAGGATCAGCCGGCCCCGATCGAGAATCGCCACCCGGTCGCAGAGATCCTCGATCTGCCCCAGGAGGTGCGACGTGATCAGGACGGTTTTGCCCTGCGCCTTCAGACGCTGGATCAGGGCGGCGATCGCCGCCGAGCCCACCGGATCCACGCCGGCCGTCGGCTCATCGAGAATCAACAGTCGCGGATCGTGCACCAGCGCCTGCGCGAGACCGATCCGCTGGAGCATGCCCTTGGAATACGTGCCGACCCGGCGATCCGCCGCCTCCGTC
>JBEIHL010000702.1:0-2803 GCA_040381375.1 Opitutaceae bacterium | reverse complement strand
GGGTCAGGCCGGCCTCGAAGAGAGTGGCGGTCGCGCCCCGGATGTTGTCGAACAAGGACGGAGAAAGACCCTCGGGCCGGGCGAGCAGATCGATCGCGGGTTGGACGATGGAATTGGCCGGGGTGATGGCGGCCTGCCATTGGGCCAGCGTGGTCGTGTTGGCGGGCGCGTTATAGTTGCGGAAGATGCGCGCGTAGCGGCCGCCGACGACCGGATTGCCACTGGCATCGTAGCCGCCGGCGAGAGCGAGCTGCAGATTGGGCGCGTAGTATTGGCCGCCCAGTGAATTCTCGAGGCGGTTGGTGTTGTGATTGTAGCCGGCCTCCCACTGGAAGCGGTCGCCGATCTTGCCGCGGAAGCCGCCGACGATGCGGCGGAGCTGCGCGGAGTTATCGGCGCGCCGCACATCGGGCGTGTAACGAAACGCCGCAAACAGGGCCGAGCGCGTGGGATTGTAGGGCGCGTTCACCGGCACGGCGGTCGTGATCCCGAGCGCGCCTTGCTGCGACCAGCTTTCGCTCAGCGAGTCGATGGCCTCGACGAACAGCTCCAGCCGCTCGGGGATAAGCTTGGCCGTGCTCGCGAGCGTGATCGCGCGCTTGCGGGATTGGATCGTGAGCGTGACGAACGGGGCGAGATCGAACGTGTCCGCGATCGGCTGGACCGACGACGCTTGATAGATGCCCGAGGCGACCAGGTCGGTCAGGTTGTTGAAAACGGCCGCCGGTCCGGTCGGCGTCACGAGGCTCGGGGAATTCAGATTGGGCCGCAGAAATGCGGTCGGAAACGAGGTCGAGGATTGACCGAGCGCGCCGGAGATCGTCGCCGACTTGCCGCGCTGCGGATTGGAGAACGGGCGATCGGATTGCAGCAGGGGCGTGATCTCGGACTCCGAGAAGGAAACCGTCACACTGAGGCGGTCGGTCTTCGCCCCGGCGACGAGATAGGCGGAGCGCTGGGTGTAGTCGCCATCACCGGTGGAGCGGGCGTAGCGCCCGCCGATTTCCAGACCCTGAAAGTCGCTCTTGAGTTTCACGTTGACGACGCCGCCCACTGCATCGGACCCGTAGATCGCCGACGCACCGTCGGTCAGCACCTCCATCGACTGGATCGCGGCGAGGGGGAGCTGATTCACGTCCACGAAGGCACGACCGCCGCGCGCACTCGCTCCGCTGTCGGGCAGGCGCCGGCCGTCGAGAAGCACGAGGGTGGAGAGATTGCGCAGGGAGAGCTGCGAGCCGCCGGACGTCGCGGTGCCGCCGGCGATGTTGCCGTTGGTTGCGCCGAGGTTGCCGCTGCCCGCGAAGCTCGGCATGCGGGCTTGCACCACCTCGAGCAGATTGGAGGCCAGACCGGTGCGCTCGATCTCGTCCCGATTTATTACCGTGACCGGCACGGCGACGGCATCGGCGGCCGTGGGAATGTTGGATCCGGTCACGACAAACGATTCCAGCTTCACCGCTTCTTTGGCGGCGGCATCCGCGGCCGACGGGGCGCCCGGTGCCGGCTGGGCGGCCAGGGCGGTGGAGGCCGCGAGCCACCCGGCGAGGGAGGCGAGCAACGTGCGGGAGGACTTGTTCGGGTTGGTCATACGATTGTTTTGCGGCTCCGCCGGGGAACCCTGCTCTCCGCCGGACGGAAGCTGCGCGGTGGCGCGCGGGCGACTGACCACGATGGCGCCGGACCGGGGCTCGGGCGTGGCGACGAGTGGCGTGCCGGCGAGCAGGCGGGTCATGGCTTCGAGCGGCGCATAGTCGCCTTGCACCGGCTTGGTCCGGATGCCGGTGGTTGATGAGCGCGAAAAGAGCACCTCCAGGCCGGATTGGGTCGCGAAGAGGCGGAGGGCGTTCTCCGCCTCGTCCGCGGGGAGGTTGAAGGAACGCCGGGCCGCATCCGCCGAATAGGCCCGCAGGGCCGGCACGCAGAGCAGCATCAGGAACCAGACCAGGCGAAGTGGGGGCGTGGGATGCGGCATGTGGACCGAAGCGGACGCAGGGCGTCGACGGCTTCTCCACGGATGGGACCGTGAAATCCCTTACGAAGATCGGCCGACGGCTAGAAGCGCGGTGCTCAGCGCGGCCGGCTCAACACAAACTCCCGGTCGCCCAGGCGCTGCGCTTCGACCCCATGGTCGGCGCGTAGGAGTTGCAGGAGGGCGGAGGTATTGTCGGCGCGCACGAAACCGCTGATGCGCAATTCACCGAGGGCCGGGGAGGCGAGGGTGAGGTGCACGTTGCCGTGGCGGTTGAAGAGCGTCACGGCTTCGCGCAGCGGCGTGTCGTTGAACTCGAGCCGGGGCACGCGCCACGCCAGCCGTTCCGCCAGCTCGGGGCCGGAAACCTCGACCACGACGGGGGCCGGGGCGTTTGGCGCGAGGTCGGCGGACGCGATGGCGACCGCGGCCCCTTTGGCGACGAACGCGAGCGGTTGCACCGGCGCAGCGACGGGATCGGCCGCGGCGCGGTCGACGGCGACGCGACCATCGGTGACAAGGACGCTCACCTTCTGCGGGGCCAGTCGAACCGAGAAAGCCGTGCCGACGGCGCGCACGGCGACGTCGCCCGCCACCACGACGAAGGGGCGGGCCGGGTCATGGACGACTTCG
Organism: Opitutaceae bacterium; assembly: GCA_040381375.1. Taxonomy (GTDB): domain Bacteria; phylum Verrucomicrobiota; class Verrucomicrobiia; order Opitutales; family Opitutaceae; genus ER46. Next base: position 198 of record JBEIHL010000702.1, on the reverse strand, counting down.
AAATGGGCCTCGCCGCGCACGATGGTGACGCGGCGGAGCGCCGGAGAAAACTCCGTGCGCACCGCGGCATCGCCGTTGAGTTCGACCTGCGATCCATCTGGAAGGAGCTGGCGCGTGGGTTGCGTGAGCACGGCACTCGCTGCGAGGGCAGGCGCGGGCAGCGAGGACTTGAGATTCAACCACGTGGCGCCGGCGACG
>JBEIHL010000701.1:0-2814 GCA_040381375.1 Opitutaceae bacterium | reverse complement strand
CGGCCACGCCCCGAGACAGAGCACCACCTCGGGCTTCAGCCGGTCAGCGGCGTGCTCCTGGCGCAGCACCAGATCGTAAGTCGTGACGAGCTGTGGGATTGCCGCCCGATGGTTGCGCACCGGCGAAAGCCCGTCCGCCAGCACCGGCCAACCCAACCGCCGCGCAATCTCGGCGACCGCGGCCACAAAAATCCCGACGTCGCCGGACTGCTCCGGCCCGACCACGATCACCCCGTGGACGTCCGGCACAATCCGCGGCGGGTTACAGACCGCCGCCGCCGCTTCGATCGGGTCAAGGTGCGCAAAGAAGAGTTCCCAATCGATGGTGGCGGCAAAACGTTCCGTCGCGCCGTCGTCCTTCACCGGTGGCAGCGGATCGCGGAAAGGCACATTGAGATGAACGGGCCCACCCGCCGCAATCCGGGTCCGCCGCGCCGCGTGCGCCACCATTTGTCGCAGGTAGCGCAGGCGTGGTTCGGCGAGTTCCGGCACCGCCAGCTCGTGCTGAAAGTTCACGAAGCCACCGTAGAGTTTTTGCTGATCAATCGTCTGCCCCGACGCGCACGCACGCATCTCCGGCGGGCGGTCGGCCGTCAGCACGAGCAACGGCACGCCACTCTCGGCCGCCTCAATGACCGCAGGAAAATAATTGGCGCCGGCGGTGCCGCTCGTGCAGACCAGCGCCACGGTGTCGCCGCGCTGCTTCGCCAGCCCGAGCGCAAAAAAAGCCGCCGAACGCTCATCCAGCACCGGCACCGCTTCGATGGCGGGATGCGCCGCCAACGCGAACGTCAACGGCGTCGAACGCGACCCCGGCGACACGACCACCTGCCGCACGCCGCAACGCACGAGCGTCTCCACCAGCACGCCCGCCCAGAGCGAGTTCACATTGCTGGGATCAAGCACAAGATCGGACGGCGTCATGGGCGGGCGGATTTCAGGATCAGGTGACGAGTGCGTCGAGAATCGCCTTAAACTTCAGCTCGGTTTCGGCAAACTCCTTTTCCGGCGTCGAACCCGCGACGATGCCGGCGCCGGCGTACACCCGGGCCTGCGCGCCCTCGACGAGCGCCGAACGGATGCCGACGAAGAACTCCCCGCCGCCCCGCGCGTTCAGCCAGCCGAGCGCCCCGGCATACAGGCCGCGGGGAAAGCCTTCCAGTTCCCGGATGCGTGAAATCGCGGCCTCGCGCGGCGTGCCTCCGACCGCCGGCGTCGGGTGCATCGCACCGATCACGTCGAGTAATGAGACGTGGTCCGGGAGGGTGGCGTTCACGGGCGTATCCAGATGTTGGACATTGGCGAGCCGCCGGATCTGCGGCTGGGCCGGGTACTCCGGACGAATGCCCAGCGGGGCCAGCCGCGCCACGATGTCGTCCAACACTTCCCGGTGTTCCCGCAGGTCCTTCTCGCTCCGCAGCAGTGCCCCGGCCAGGGCCGCGTCCTCGCTCGCACCCGCGCCGCGCCGGATCGAACCCGCCAGCGCCTCCGTCTCGAGCCTCCCTTTGCTGACCCGCACCAATCGCTCCGGGCTGGCCCCGATGAAGCTCGGTCCCCGCCCGCGCGTGAACGAGAAAGCGTAGCAGTCCGGAAACCGCTGCCGCAGCCCGTTCAACATGCGCAGCGGGTGCAAAGGCCGGTCCGCCGTCAATTCCTGCGCCCGCGCTAGCACGATCTTCTTGAAGTCGCCGGCCGCGATGCGGTCCAGGGCCCGCGCCACGCTGGCCCGATAGTCGCCCGTCTCGCTGCGCGTCCAGGTCGGCGGGGTACCCTCACTCCGCGGCGGCGATCCGCGGGTGGAAGGCACCCCGCCGCCGCCCGCTCCGCCGTCTTCAGAATCCTGATACTCGAAACGCGTAAATTTCTGGTGCGCTCGCCAGACCCGCAGCGCGAGGGCGCCGAGGTCCGCATCGGCGGTCACCCACAGGTTCGCGACCGCGGTCGTCGTCGTTCCCGCGAGCGCCACCTGCCAGCGCGGCACTAACGCGTACGCCGCCGGGAAGGGCTCGCCAGCCTCAACTTCGTCGTGAAAGGCGAAGCCCGCGAAGAAATGTGGCCCCCCAAAGGGAGCCGTCACGTCGCCGACCGCCACGGTGTGCTGCAAAATTTCCGTTACCCAGCGCTGCACTTCCGCGAATCGCTGCGGGCCGTGCGCCTCGTGCGCGACCGCCACCTCCGCCCCGGCCACCGCCGTCCCGCTGGCCGGACGTTCCGCGTAGAAGTGGGGTTCGTGCGGCTCGAAAATCGACTCGAGCACGGCCAGCGGATCGAGCGCGTCGACCGCGAGCGAGATGCTCACCAGCTTCGCATGCCCGTCGCGCACCGCCGCATCCCGACACTGGCGCAGAAACGCCATCAAGGCCTCGGGCGAGGCGTTGTTGGCGGGATGCAGCGGCAGGACCAGCATGGGATCGATGACGAATGAGGTGCGAGGTGGAAGGCAAGATGCAGGACGAAAACTCCCGCATCATCCTTCTCAGCTCATACCTTCATCCCGCCTTCTTCTCCGGCCGCGGGAAAAGCACCAGCGACTCGGCCACCTTCGCGCCCGTCAGCTTTCCGCCCCAGACGAGTTCGTCGCGCCAGATGGGTCCGGGGGTGTAACCGAGCACGGCGTTGATCTTGTCCGTGGTGGACGGCGTGACATGCCGCATCAGCGCCACGGCCAGCCGCAACGCTTCCGCCATCGTGGCCAGCGACGTCCGCAGCAGCGCCTGATCCTTCGCCTCGGCCGACTTGCCGAGTTTCCAGGGGGCACGCTTCTCGATGTAGGCGTTGGTGGCCGTGACGAAGGCCATTCCACGTTCGAGGGCG
>JBEIHL010000700.1:0-2822 GCA_040381375.1 Opitutaceae bacterium | reverse complement strand
GATCTCCGCGCCTCTGCGCCTCCGCGCGAGACCCCGGTTCCCACCCATGATCCTTCACGCCTTCCTCGTCTGGCTGATCATCGCCGCCGCCGAAGTCGCGCAAGGCGTCCTACGGGTTCGATTTCTCAACCGCCCTCTCGGCGATCATCGCGCGCGCCAAATCGGCGTGGTCACCGGCTCGCTCTTCGTCCTGCTGATCGCGTGGCTCACGCGCGACTGGATCGGTGCCCACACGACCGCCCAGCAATGGACCGTCGGCGGACTTTGGCTCGGGCTGATGCTCGCCTTCGACCTGTCGTTCGGGCGACTGGTGTTTCACTTTTCGTGGTCGCGGATCGCGGCCGATTTCGACGTGCGGAAAGGCAACTTTCTCGGCCTGGGAATGATGGTGGTTTTGCTGGCGCCGTTGATCGTGGCGCGTTGATTCCGCCGGGGGAGCGCGGCCTTATGGTTTGGACCACGGATCACACCGATGGCACGGATGAAATCTGAATCCGTGTTATCCGTGTTATCCGTGGTTAACCCAGTTTGAATCTGGCAGTGGCGGGCCGGCCTTTCAGCTCCCGGGAAGAATTGCGGAAGAGGGCGTCGGCGTTCCCCTGAAAAAACCCTCGCCTCAAGTCCGCGCGCATGGCTCGCTCCGTCGCGCTTCAACCCCCTGCGCGCAACCCCATGACCTGGTCTCAAACTTACGCCCCCATCGGCGGCATCGGCACCTCCGCGCTGATTGCTGCGATCCCCGTCGTCGTCCTGCTGGGTCTGCTCGCCTTCTGGCACGTGCGGGCGCACATCGCGGCCATCATCGCGCTCGTGGTGGCCGTCGCGGTCGCGGTCTTCGTTTACGGCATGCCGCTTTCGCTGGCGGCGGCGTCGGCGGGATACGGCGCAGCGTTCGGCCTGCTCCCGATCGGCTGGCTGATCCTCAACGCGATCTTCATTTACCAGTTGTCCGTCGAGACTGGCCAGTTTGCGGTGCTGCAGAAACAGATTGCCGGCATCTCCGGCGACCGGCGGATCCAGGCGCTGCTGATCGCATTCTCGTTCGGCGCGTTCATCGAAGGCGCGGCGGGCTTTGGCGCGCCGGTCGCGATTTCGGGCGCGCTCATGATCGGGCTCGGCTTCCGGCCGTTGGAAGCCGCGAAGCTGGCGCTGATCGGCAACACCGCGCCGGTGGCGTTCGGTTCGCTCGGCACTCCGCTCGTGACGCTTGCGCCGCTCACGGGCCTCGACCTGCTGGAGCTCAGCGCGATGGTGGGGCGACAGCTGCCGTTCTTTTCCCTCATCGTTCCGTTTTGGCTGGTGGCAGCGCAGGTCGGCTGGCGGGGCATGGTGGCGGTCTGGCCGGCCTGCCTGGTGGGCGGCGCGAGCTTCGGGCTGGTGCAATTTCTGGTCAGCAATTTCCACGGTCCCTGGCTCGTCGATATCATCGCGGGCGTCGCCTCCATGGTTTCCATCGTGGTGCTGATGCAGTTCTGGAAACCCGCCGAGGAGCAGGCCAACCCCACGGCGCCGACCGCCTCCGCCGCGGCGAGCACGGGCGCCACGGGTCCGGCTTGGAAGGCGTGGCTCCCCTGGATTTTTCTCACCGTGTTTGTGTTCGCGTGGGGCCTGCCGCAGGTGAAGAACCAGCTCAACGCGTGGTTCGCGCCGCAGCTTCCGGTGCCGACCCTGCACCTCGCAATCGAGAAGGTCCCGCCGGTGGCGCCGGTGCCCACCGCGGAAAAGGCCATCTTCAACCTCAACCTACTCTCGGCCACCGGCACCGCGCTCCTGCTCGCCGGCATCGCCTCGGCCCTTGCGCTCAAGGTGGGTCTGGGGCGGTCGCTCGCCATCTACGGCCAGACCCTCATGCGGGTGCGCGTGTCGCTGATCACGATCTCTGTAATGATGGCGCTCGGCTTCACCACGCGTTACAGCGGCACGGATACGACCATGGGACTCGCGATGGCGGGCACGGGGTGGCTGTTCCCCTTCTTCTCGCCGCTCATCGGCTGGCTCGGCGTTGCCCTCACCGGCAGCGACACGTCGTCGAACGTGCTCTTCGGCAATCTCCAGAAAGTGACCGCGGAACAGCTCGGTTTCTCGCCGCTCCTGACCTGCGCCGCAAACAGCTCCGGTGGCGTGATGGGCAAGATGATCGACGCGCAGAGCATCGTGGTCGCGAGCGTCGCGACCGGCGGCCATCCCGACAGCCCGAGTGCCGGCACCGTCCTCCGCAGCGTGTTTTGGCACAGCGTGAGTCTCGCCGTGATGGTCGGGCTGTTCGTCATGGCCCAGGCGTACTGGTGGCCGTGGATGGTGCCGGGCAGCGGCAAGTAACCCACCGCGCCATCGCGCGCGGGTGCCGGCGCGTTCCCCCTTGCCGGGAACGGCGCTTCACCTCGCAATCCGACGGACCGCATGCGTCCCGTTGAGAACCCAAGCCCGCCCGCCCGGCTGCTCGCCGCGGCGCTTCTCATCGCGGCTGCGTTCCTCGCCTACCACGGCAGTTTCGCGGTTCCGTTCTTCTTCGACGACCACGGCGCGATCACCCACAACGCGTCGATCCGGGAATGGTGGCGATTGGACCGCGTTCTCCTGCCACCCAGCGACGGCGCCGGCATGGCCGGTCGGCCGATGGTCAACGCCTCGCTCGCCTTCAACTTCGCCCTCGGCGGGACCAACCCGTGGGGCTATCACGCGTTCAACCTGACGCTGCACGCGCTGTCCGCCCTGGCACTATTCGGGCTCGCGCGGCGCACCCTGTTGACCACGCCGTTGCGCGGTCGCTTCGGCGGCGCCGCGACACCGCTCGCGTTCCTCATCGCGCTGCTCTGGACGGT
>JBEIHL010000699.1:0-2825 GCA_040381375.1 Opitutaceae bacterium | reverse complement strand
GTCGGTCAGCCGGAAATCGCGGCCTTGGAAGCGGAAGCTCAGCCGCGTGTGATCGAAGCCGAGCAGGTGCAGGATGGTCGCCTGGAGGTCGTGCACGTGGACCTTGTTTTCCACGACCCCGAAGCCGAGCTCGTCGGTCTCGCCGTAGCTGAAACCCCGCTTCACGCCCCCGCCGGCGAGGAAGAGCGAGTACGCGTCGGGGAAGTGATCACGTCCCAGAACTTCGCTCGCGGCGGTGCGGCCTTCGCGAAATGGCGTGCGGCCGAACTCTCCGCCCCAGACGAGGAGGGTGTCGTCAAACAGGCCGCGCTCCTTGAGGTCGCGGATCAGCGCCGCCACGGGTTTGTCCGTCCGCCGCATCTTGTTCGTCAGGCCGTCGCGGATGTCCTCGCGCGGCGTGGTCCCGTGAAAATCCCACCCCCAGTCGAACAATTGCACAAAGCGCACGCCCTTCTCCAGCAGCCGGCGGCCGAGCACGCAGTTGTTGGCGAAACTGGCCTCGCCCGGCTTGGCGCCGTAGGCCTCGAGCACGGACGGCGGCTCGCGCGAGATGTCCATCACATCGGGCACGCTAGCTTGCATACGGTACGCGAGTTCGTACTGCGCGATGCGCGTCGCGGTTTCGGGATGACCGAGCTCGGCGGCCTGGAGTTCGTTGAGCGAGCGCAGCGCGTCGAGGGTCTGGCGCCGCATCGCCCGGTCCATGCCGGGCGGATCGCTCACGTACAGCACCGGATCGCCGCGCGAGCGGCACTGCACGCCTTGGAACACCGAAGGCAGAAAGCCCGTGCCCCAGATCGCCTGGCCGGCACTGGGCTGCACGCCGCTGCTGATCAACACCACGAAGCCGGGGAGGTTCTCGTTCTCCGACCCGAGCCCATAGGTGGCCCACGAGCCCATCGACGGGCGGCCTTGGCGCGGCGAGCCGGTGAACAGCAGCAACTCCGCCGGGGCGTGGTTGAACTGGTCGCTGTTCATCGACTTGATGACGCAAATGTCGTCGGCGACCGTGTGGAAGTTCGGAATCGCATCGGACATCCAGATCCCGCCCTTCCCGTGCTGGGAAAAAGTGCGGGGCGTTCCCATGAGCTTCGGCGTCCCGGTGGTGAACGCGAATTTCTTGCCCTCGATGAATGCATCCGGCGCGAGCTGCCCGTCGCGTTTGACCAGCTCCGGCTTGTAGTCGAACAGGTCGAGATGCGGCGGACCACCGGACATGTGCAGGTAAATCACGCGCTTCACCTTCGGCGCGTAATGCGGCACCCGCACCGCCATCGGGTTCACCCCGCCGCCCGGAGCGGCCCGAAGCGCGCCGCGGCCGAGCGCTTCCATCGCAATCGCGCCCAAGCTGAACTGCCCGACATTGCGCAGGAACTGGCGCCGGGTCTGGTGCTGGAGCTGTTGCAGCCGGAGATTCATGGTCGGGAAGATCTCATCGCTTCATCAGGACCTCGTCGAGGTTGAGCAGGACATTCGCCACCGCGGTCCACGCGGCGAGCTCGGCGGGAGCGACGGTTGCGGCGGCCGGGAATTCGGGATGGGCAATGAACGCCGCCGCCTGCTCCGGAACCCGCGTGTAGTGGGCCTGCGCCTGCTGGTGCAGCGTCGCGAGATGCTGTGTTTCCTCCGGGGTCGGCGGGCGCGCGAGCACCCGACGGAAACCGGCCCGCAGCCGCTCCTCGACACTGCCGCCACCGACCGCGATCTGCCGCCCCAATGCCTGGGCCGCCTCGACATAAACCGGGTCGTTCAGGGTCACGAGCGCCTGCAGCGGCGTGTTGCTGCGATTGCGCACCAGCGTGCACACCTCACGATTAGGCGCATCGAACGTCACCATCGACGGGTACGGGCTGCTGCGGCGCCACTCAGTGTAGAGTCCACGCCGGAAACGGTCTTCGCCCTTGCTCGTCGTCCAGTCGAGCGCCGACCCAAACGCCGCCCGCAAATCGAAGGCCGGCTGAAAGGGCCGCGCCGACGGTCCGTGAGTCTTCGCACTCAACAGGCCGCTCACCGCGAGAGCCTGGTCGCGGACCATCTCCGCGGTCAGCCGGAAGCGCGGGCCGCGCGACAACAACCGGTTCTCCGGATCCACCGCGAGCGCGTCCGCGGCAACTTTAGAACTTTGCCGATACGCCGACGACGTCACCAGCAGCCGTAGAAAACGCTTCAGGTCCCATTGCGTCCGCATCAGTTCCACCGCGAGCCAGTCCAGCAGTTCCGGATGCGACGGCCGTTCTCCCTGGGAGCCGAACTCCTCCGCCGTCCGCACGAGACCCAGGCCGAAGATCGCTTCCCACATCCGGTTCGCCAGGACGCGCGCCGTCAGCGGATTGTTTTCGTCGACCAGCCAGCGCGCGAGGGAAAGTCGGTTGGCGGGCTCCCCGGCCGGCAGCGGCGGAAACGCCGCCGGTACTCCGGCGGTCACTTCCTCGCCGAGCGAACGGAAATTTCCGCGCAGATGAATGTTCGTCGTCCGACGCTGATCGGCGGGCAGCTCCCGCATGATCGGCGAGGTGTACGCCGTCAGGTCGTCGATCGACTTGCTCACCACCGCGAGCCGCTTGCGCTCGCTCTGGAGCTCCGGCGCCACGTGCCGCACGTAGTAGTCCAGCAGCCGGTCCTGCCCGCCGGCGTCCCGGTCCGCTTCCGGAATCTGCAGCAGCGCGAACTCCGCCGCAGGCGTACGCACCTGTTCCACCGCGCGTGGATCCGTGCTGTAGCCGAGGCGAAAATGATTCAGCGTGGCGTTCGCGGTGGCTGACTTCTGCTCAATGGTCACCACGAGCGTTTCGCCCGGCCGCAGGACGATCGGCTGCTGCGGCTCG
>JBEIHL010000698.1:0-2825 GCA_040381375.1 Opitutaceae bacterium | reverse complement strand
TGCCCTCGACGCCACCGAAGGCGGCCACGACCGCGTCATCGCCCATGACGAGCGGATAGTTGATCCCGGTCTTCGACGCGTAGGGCTTGACCACGTCCGGTCCACCTTGATCGAGCGACACGCCCACGATCACGACGCCCTCGGGGCCATACTTTTTCTGCAGTTCGATGTACCCGGGAATTTCCTCGCGGCAGGGCGGACACCACGTCGCCCAGAAATCCACCACGACGACCTTGCCCTTGAAGTCCTCGAAGCTCACCGGTTTGCCGGCAATATCCTGGAGTTTCCAGGCCGGCGCGGGGCCGAGCTTCGGCAGGGTCCCGATGACTTTCGACGAACCCGCCCCGGTGCCACCGCCTGGTTTGGAGCAGGCGGCGATGAAGAGCAGGGACAGACCGAAGGTGACGAGGACGGCAAGACGGGGGATGGCCATGGTGATGTCGGGAGTCGAAAGCCTAGGCGCAAGAGTCACCATCGCAAATCCTCTTCCCGAAAATCCGCGCTCGTTCGCGGATCAGGTGTCACGCATCTCGGGCAGGTCCAGCCCCAGCGTCTCGATAAACTTTTTCATCGCCGGCGTGAGCACGCGGCCCTTGCGATGCAGAATGGCGAGCGGCCGGGTGAACTCCTTCCCCTTGAAGCGCAACACGGCCAGCGTGCCCTGCTTCTGCTCCTGCGCCACGGTGGCCTGCGGCACGATCGCGATGCCGTGGTCGATCTCGACCGCTCGTTTCACCGTCTCGATGTTATCGAACTCCATCACCGGCTCGATCTCGAGCTTGTGCTCGCGAAAGATGATATCGACGGCCTTGCGCGTGGGAATGTCCGGGTCGAAGCCGATGAACTTCTGTCCCGCGAGATCCTTCACCTCGAGGTCCGTGTGTTTCGCCAGCGGATGGTTGGGGTGCGTGATCAGGACCAGGTTGTCGTTGCGGAAAGGCAGAACCTCGATCTGACGCTGCTTCACCGGAAAAGCGACCAGGCCGAAGTCGACCGAGTTGTGCAGGATGTCCTCATAGACGAGATTCGAACGCCGGTACTCGACCCGCACATTGACGGAAGGGAAGTCGTGGAGGAACTTCTTGATGAACGGGGGCAGCTCATGCAGCCCAATCGAATAGATGGTGGAAATTCGGATCGTCCCGCTGATGACCTTCTTCATCTCCTGCAGCTCCGAGAGCAGCTTCTCGTAAGTGTGCAGGACTTCCTTGGCGGCGTCGTAGACGCGCGTCCCTTCCCGAGTGAGCTGGAACTGTTTCTGACTCCGATCGATCAGCAGCGTTTTGAAGTGCCGCTCCATCGCGCGCGCCTGCTGGCTCACCGCTGACTGGGTGATGCCGTTGAGCTTCGCGGATTTTGAAAAGCTCTTGGTTTCGACCAGGTCGGCGAAGATTTTGAAATTCTCGATCTGCATGATTAGCTGCCGTTGTTGCTGGCACACTAGAAACTGCTGACTCGCCGTAAATGCTCAAGTAGATCTGCTAAACATATGCTCATCGACTACGAGGAATTCGCCCGCCGGGCCGACGGCATCCGCGCCCGCATCGTCGCCGCGTGCGCGTCCGCCGGCCGGGCTCCGGCCGAGGTGGAACTGCTCGCGGTAACGAAAACTCACCCTGCGGCCGCGGCCGACTTCGCGGCCCGTTACGGCCTGCGGGCGGTGGGCGAAAATCGCGTGCAGGAGGGCATTGAGAAACGCGCCCTGATCGCGCCGGCGAGCGCGCACCTGCGTTGGGAACTCATTGGCCACCTGCAATCGAACAAGGCGCGGCTGGCGGCACAGCACTTTGATCGGGTGCAGAGCGTCGATAGCGAGAAGCTGGTCAACCACCTCGACCGCGCCGCCGGTGAACTGGGAAAAAAACTGCCGGTCCTGCTGCAGATCAACGCCGGTCAGGACCCGGCAAAATTCGGCGCGGAGACCAGCGACGCCGCGCGGCTGCTCGAAGTCGCGCTCGCGAAACCGCACCTGCGCGTCGACGGCTTCATGACGATCGCCCCGCTCGGCGGCACGCCGGCAGAAACGGCGGCCCACGCGACGCGGACCTTCCAGGCGCTGCGCCAGGTCCGCGACGACCTCGCGGCGCGATTCGGCGTCCCGCTGCGCGAGCTCTCGATGGGCATGACCGCCGACCTCGAGCTCGCCGTCGCCGCCGGCAGCACGCTCGTGCGCGTCGGCACCGCCTTGTACGGCGCGCGCGAGGCGATGCCCTAAAGACACTCCCGTTGCGGCGTCACCCCGGGCAATGCGCGCTGCGCCAGCAAAATTTTGCTCGGCCGCGTGCCTTTCCCAGTTGCACCGCCCGGGAAATCTTTTTCCGTTTCCCACGTGGAAATCGATACACTCGCCGCAGCGGAACGTGAGGCGTTTCTGAGTCTGCTCGATGACGCGAGTCCCACCGTGCGCCGCGCGCTGCTTGCCCGCTTCACGCAGCTCGGGCCGGCGGCCGTTCCCTTCCTGCAGAGTGTGGCCCGCGGTCCGAATCGGCTGATCGGTCGCCACGCCGCGTGGTTCCTGAACGAGCTGAACCTTGCGGATCCGGTCGCCGAGTTCTGCGGTTTCATCCGCTCGCTGAATTACGAACTCGAATCGGGTGCGCTGCTGCTGGCCCGCACCGTGACGCCGCAACTCGACGCGGGCGCGTGTTGCACGCAGCTCGACGCGATCGCCAACCGCTGCCGCGAATTGATCGTCGAACCTTCGTCGGTGCGCGAAAAGTGCCGGGTCGTGAACCGGGTGCTGTTTCACGAATGGGGCTTTCACGGCAACGTCGAGCACTACACCGATCCCCGCAACAGCTTCCTCGACCAGGTGCTCGAGCGCC
>JBEIHL010000697.1:0-2827 GCA_040381375.1 Opitutaceae bacterium | reverse complement strand
CGACAACCACACCACGCACACGCAGGTCGACTACCTGGCGCGTGCTTTCGCCCGGCAGGGAGATCGGTCGTACCGGGCCGCGTGCGAACGCGGGCTCGATTTCATGCTGGGCGCGCAGTATCCAAACGGCGGATTCCCGCAACGCTGGCCCAACGTCAAGGGCATCGCTGGCCACATCACCTTCAACGACGGCGTCATGATCGGCATTCTCGGGGTGCTGCGGGCCGCCGCGGGAGGAGAGCCTCACTTCGCGTGGCTCGACGCGGACCGACGCGAACGGGCCCGGCGCGCGGTCGACCGGGGCATCGCCTGCCTGCTGAGGGCGCAGATCCGGGTGGAGGGCCGGCCGACCGCCTGGGGGCAGCAGCATGATGCGAAGACGCTGGAAACCACCGGGGCGCGGACCTTTGAGCCGGCCTGTACGTCGCCGGCGGATACGACGGAGATCGTGCGTTTCCTGATGCGCGGCGAACGTCCGGCCCCCGAGATCGTGGCCGCGATCGATGCGGCCGTGGCCTGGCTGCGGGCGGTGAAGCTGACGGGCATTCGCGTCGAGCGCGTCGCCGCGCCCCCCGGTCGAGTTTTTCCGGCATAAGGCCGACTTCGACGTGGTGGTGACGAAGGACGAAAAGGCGCCGCCGCTCTGGGCCCGGATGGTGGAGGTGGGCACGAACCGCCCGATCTTCGCCAGCCGCGATGGGATTAAGGTGTATTCGCTGGCCGAGGTCGACCACGAGCGAAGGACCGGCTCGGGTTGGTATGGGAACTGGCCGCTGCGGCTGATCGAAAGCGAATACCCGAAGTGGCGGGCCGCGCTGGGGAAGAATTGAATTTTACAGGACGCCGCGGACCGAGCAGAGACGGGAGATGGCCCAAGGAACACAAGGAGGACAAGGAAGGTATACTCCCCGGGCGGTGCGCCCCATCGGCCGCGGCCGTCGCGCCGCAATCCCGTGACGTGGCGCGAATCAGGTTTTCCGTTGGCGATCAAGCTGGGGGTGCTCGTGGCGGCGATCCTGGCGGTGTTCGGGCGCGTCGTGTCGTTCGACTTCGTGCGGTGGGACGACGATATCAACATCACGCAGAACCCGCTGCTGGCGGCGCCGTGGTCATGGGAGTTGCTCGCGCGATTGTTCGAGTCGGACCAGGCGATGCGTTTCAAGCCGCTGCATTGGCTGCTGGACTTGGCCGTGCACCGGTTGTTCGGCTTCGATCCACGGGCCTGGCACGCCCTCAATCTGGTGCTGCACGCGCTGGCGGCCGGCTTGTTCTTCGTCGTGCTGCGGCGGATTTTCCAACGGCAGGGCGGTGTTCTCGCCGGCGTGGCCGGAGAACGGGTGGCGTGGCTCGGCGCCGCGCTATGGGCGTTGCACCCGCTGCGGGCGGAGCCGGTCGCGTGGGCGACGGCGTCGACGTATCCGTTCACGGCGGTGTGGTTGCTCGCGTCGTTCGCGTGTTATGTGGAGGCCGTCGGCTTCGGTCGCGGCCGGCGCTGGCTCGCCGCGAGCTGGCTGGGCGCAGTGGCGGCGTATGCGAGCTATCCGGTCGGATTGAGCTATGCCTTCTTTCTCGTGGCGGCCGACGAGTGGCTGCGCGCGGTGCGTCAGCGTGACGGAGCGGCGGATGCCGTAGGTGCTTGGCGAATACGCGGCCTTCGTTATGCGGCCTTTTTCCTGCCGGCGGTGGCGGCGGCGGGCTTCACGTTGTGGACGCGTTACACGGCCCCCGGCATCTTCGTGGCCGCCCCGGCGATCAACGAAGTGGATGCCGGCACCCGGGGCGCGATGGCGTTGGCCTCGCTCGTTCAGCTCGCGGGCCGTTGCTTCTGGCCTGGGAACATGAGTCCGAACCTGCCGCCGCTGGCGCTGACCGGTACGACCCTGGTGGTCGTGTTCGCCCTCGCCCTCGTCGGTCTGGTGGGATTGGCCGCGGCGTGGCGCAGGCGCGGGCGACACCCGGGCGTCTGGCTGGTGGTCGGCGGATTCGCGGCGCTGAGCCTGCCGTGCCTGGGCCTGACCGAGCGACCGACGTGGCCGGTCGATCGCTACGCGTACGTGGTTCAACTTCCGCTGGTGGGCGGGGTGGTGGGCGGATACGTGCTGCTGTTTTCCGTCGGTCGAAGGCGGGCGGCACTCGTGCTGCTCCCGCTGGCGCTCGGCGTGAGCGCGGTGGCGGCTTATCGGCAGGCGGGGATCTGGCGCAACAGCGGGACGCTCTTCGCGCATCTCGAGCGGGAACCGGGCTTCGCGCAGGACCCGCGGCAGCAAGCCCACGTGTACGCCCTGTGGGCCTCGCATGAAGGCGAACACGGTGGGGCGGATCGCGCCCGGGAACTTTTCGGTCGGGCGAACGACGTGTTCCTGGCGGCGATGCGGGGCGCCGTGGCGAAGGGCGATTACGAGGAGGCGCTTCAGCTTTCGGCGGATTTTTCCCGGTACTTCAGCCTCACGCCTTCGCTCCGGCGCGAACGCGGGACGTGGCTGATGCGGCTGGGGCGTTTTGCGGACGCGCGCATCGAACTGAGGGCGGCGCAAGCGGCCGCCCCGGATGATGCGCGCGTGGCGGAATTGCTTCGGGCCGCCATCGCCGAGACGGCGCCCTAACGCGCTCCGTGGTTGACCTGCGACTCGGACTTGCGCGGCGGGATTTGCCGCTGACCGAAACCTGATTTTAGTGCTTCACGGCGTCCGATGAAAATCATCCTGCTCTTTCTCTGCACGGCGTTCCCGATGTTTGCCCAGGTCGAGACGCTCGACTTCGGGTCGCGAGGCCGGCTCACGCTCTATTTGCCGGGCGAATGGAAGGTGGCGACCGCGAGCATGGCCGG
>JBEIHL010000696.1:0-2827 GCA_040381375.1 Opitutaceae bacterium | reverse complement strand
TCTGCAAAGTATTTTGTACAATTTTTAGCAAACGATTTTTCTCTGCGTTAATTGCAGGGTCAAATCCTGATGCTGATGCAAGAATGGATTCGTTAGAACCACCACGAGCAGAACGGTACCACCAGCAGCATCAGCAGCGGCGCCGCGACCAGCGCGACGTAAAGTCCAATCCACGCCACCGCCCTCCACCCGCGCGACGGGCTTTTCCCCGACTCCGGAAGAGGCGATGGTTCCGACGTCGTCATCCCTGGCGCAGGCGTATTCAAAGGAGAATCTCCGCGGTGCAGTCGGGGCCGCCCCCGTGACGAATGCGAAAGCCAACCCGTTCGCATGCCCGCCGCATGCCTCCATTCTCCGCGAGGATAATTCCGCTGATGCGCGTCAACCGTTCTGCCCGGCCTACGTCGACCAGCCGTTGCAGCAGCCGGGTGCCAAGTCCCCGGCGCTGCCAGGCGTCCGACACGACCACGGCGAACTCCGCTGCGGGGCGGCCGTGTTCCCGGCACAAACGGCCGACCCCGACGATGGCCGGCTTTCGCGTCTTCGGGTCGTGGAGCACCGCCACCAGCGCAATCTCCCGATCGTAATCCACAAAACACAACCGTGCCAGGCGGGCGTGATTCGTGCGCTGCCGCAGCGAGAGCGCCGAAAAATACCGATAGTAAACGCTCTGATCCGAGAGCGTGCCGTGAAACTCCACCATCATCGGCTCATCCTCCGGTCGTATCGGACGGACCGATACCGCCGTGCCGTCCGCCAGCGCAAACGACAACGCATACTGGGCCGGATAGGGCCGGATCGCCGGCACCGGCAACTGCGCCTCCGGCAGGTCGGGATCATGCAGGATGATGCGGGCGTCGAGGGCCACGATCGCCCCGGGCGACGCGAACAACGGATTGATATCGACCTCCTTGATCCACCGCTGGCCGGCCACGAACTGGCTAAACCGCACCACGAGCTGTTCCAACGCGGCCATATCGACGGCGAACTGGCCGCGCCCGGAGCCCAACGCCCGGGATATCCGCGTCGCGTCGATCAACTGCCGCGCAAGGGTTGAAGTCAGCGGTGGCAGGCCAAGGGCGCGGTCCGCCAGGACCTCGACCAGCCGCCCACCCGCGCCGAACACCACCACCGGCCCAAACTGCGCGTCCACACTGCTGCCGAGCAGCAGCTCGACCCCGTCGGGCGGGATCATGCGCTCGACGGTCACGCCCTGGAAATGATCGGCCCCGGCCTTTTCCGTCACGGCCCGCCGGATCGACCGCCAGGCTTGTCGCACTCCTTCCGCCGTCCGAACGGAAAGGCAGACGCCACCCACCTCGCGCTTGTGCGTGAGGGTTTCGGAGTGGAGCTTGACCGCCACCGGGAACCCCGTCTCCCGCGCCCGCTCCACGGCGGCGTCCTCGGTGTCAGCCGGAAGGGCGGGCACCACCGAAAATCCATGCGCGGCGAGCACCTGCTTGGACTCCCATTGCGTTAGGATCGTCCGCCGCTGCCGGCGCGCCGCCAGGATGATGTCACTGGCATCCGGATACGCCGTCGCCGGCGGAACCGAATCCGGAGCGAGCACCGGCGTCTCGTAAAGCGCCCGCACGTTCGCCCCATGCCGCCAGAGGTAGTCAAAGGCGACCGCCGCGCGGTCGGGATACTTGAAGGTCGGCACGCCGGCGTCGTTGAGCACCGCCTCTCCCGCCTCGACTCCCGCTCCGCCCATCCAGCTCGCGAGGAGCGGTTTCCCGCCGGGCAGCGGGCCCAGGCCGGTGATGCTCCGCGCCACGGCAACCGGATCGGTCATCGTCTGCGGAGTCAGGATGACCAGCACGCCATCGGTGGTGGCGTCGCGGGCGACGAGTGAAACTGCCTGGGCAAACCGCCGGTCGTCGGCGTCGCCGAGGATGTCCACGGGATTGCCATGGCTCCACGGCGCCGGGAGCACCGCATCGAGCGCCGCCAGGGTCTCCGGCGTGAGCGGGGCCAGCTCGCCTCCGATGGAAACCAGTTGATCCACCGCCAGGGCGCCCGGGCCACCCGCGTTGGTCACGATGCCCAGCCGGCGACCCTGGGGCGGTGGCTGTTTCGACAGTATTTCGGCCATGTCGAACATGTCCTCGATCGTCGCCACCCGCAGCACGCCGGCCCGGCGGAATGCGGCGTCCACCACCGCGTCACTGCCCGTCAGCGCACCGGTGTGCGAAGCGGCCGCCTTCGCCGCCGCCGCAGTGCGGCCGACTTTCACCACGATGATAGGTTTGGAAAACGACACCTCCCGGGCCGCCGAGAGGAACGACCGGGCGTCGCCGATCGATTCCATGTAGAGAATGATGCTGCGCGTCCGCGGGTCGTCGCCCAGCGCATCGATCAGGTCGCCCCAGTTGACGTCGAGCATCGAGCCGACCGAAACGAACGCACTGAAGCCGACCTTCTCGCGCCGGCTCCAGTCGAGCACGGCCGAACAGAGCGCGCCGCTCTGGCTTACGAAGGCCACATGCCCGGGCTGGGCCAGCGGCGACGCGAAGGTCGCGTTCAGCCGGGCGTGCGGCGCCATGATCCCGAGGCAGTTGGGCCCAACGATGCGCAACCCGCCGCGACGCGCCTCCGCGAGCACCTCCCGCTCCAACGCGGCGCCGTCCGGGCCGCACTCCTTGAAACCCGCCGAAAAGACAATCGCCCCCTTCACTCCCGCGCGCACGCACTCCCGGACCACACCGGGCATAGTGGCCGCCGGCGTGGCGATGAGGGCCAGATCCACCGCGCCCGGCACGTCGGCGATCCGCGCCCACGCCGGCCGGTCGAGCAGACGAGCGTGGTGGGGATTAACCGGATACAC
>JBEIHL010000695.1:0-2833 GCA_040381375.1 Opitutaceae bacterium | reverse complement strand
GAACCCCGCGAGCGCCAGCACCAACCCGCGGGTCCGCAGCAACTGGCCCTTCGGCGACAACCGGCGCTTGAGCCCGGGGGTGACGACGTCGTTGTAGATCACCGTCGCCCAGGTGAGCATGTAGCCGCTGTCGGTCGACATCTCCGCGGCCAACATCGCGGCCACCACGATGCCGATGACGCCGATCGGCAGGACGATGCTGAGGTAGTGTGGCATGGCCGTCAGCGAAGTGAGATTTTCGGGCAGACCGCCCTGCTTCGCGAACCACACGAAGGCTGCGGCGCCCCAGAGGCCGGGCAGGAGAAACCGGCCGACGAAATAAAACGACGACTGCCGGTACATGCGCTTCGCCGTGTCGGCGTTCTTGGCGGCCAGCACGCGGCTGATCTGCGTCTGCCACGTGGTGGCCGCCGCGAGTTGAAACGCGAACTGCCACACCAGATAGCCCCAGCCGTAGTTGGATTCGTGGAAGGGATTGTACGGGTGCGCCCGTGGTGGAGTCCCGCCGGCCGCCCACGCGTTGAAGAGACCCTGCGTGAGGTCGTCCCAGCCGATGTGCAGGATCACCAGCACGGACGTCAGCACGATGCCGACACCCATAACGAGGAACTGGAGATAGTCCGTCACGAGTACCGAAAGCATGCCGCCGAGCGCGGTGTAGAGCAGCACGACGCCGAGCAGCGCGGTCATGACCCACTCGAGCCAGTGCGGCGGCATCCCGGTTGCGAATACGAGGAACTCGCCGCCGAGCCGCAGGAAGATGCCCATGTTGAGCAGGCCGCCGAGCACGACGAACAGGCCCGCGAGCCAGCGCACCCGCGGACTGAAGCGTTTCTCGAACAGCTCCGGGATCGTCATGACGCCCGCCCGGCGGAGCGGCTCGATCACGAAGCCCGTGTAGCCCACCAGCCACATCACGATGCAGATGATCACCCCGAGCGCGGCGCCGGCGAAGCCCTTCTCGTAGCCGAGCTGGGCCGTGTACATGATCGTCACCAGGCCGAGCTCCGTCGCGGCGAGCGACGCGATGCCGAGATTTACGTCCATCTCGCGTCCCGCGACCGCGAAGTCCTGCACGCCGCGGACGTACCGCCGCATCCAAAGTCCGGCGGCCATGCAGCCGACCAGATATACCAGAATGATGATCCAATCTACGGCGGCGAGTTTCATCGGGGCGGAAGCGGGGACGGCGCACCTTGGCCGCTGCGGCGATGCGGGTGAAGCGCAAAGACGGGGAGAGGAGCGAATCAGACTTGAACCGGGAGGGCGGGAAGAGCGGGAAGAGTTGGGGCTGCTCTTCCCGTCTTTCCCGCGCTTCCGATTCCAAATTCCGGACCAGCCACTCAATTCTTTGAGACAGGATGGACTGGATGGACAGGATGGAGACTCAGGGGGAAACCAAGGCAGCGGCGGTGAGGTGAATGGTGTGTTCCGCCCGTCGCTCCCAGGCGAGGCACGGCGGGCGCAAACGAGCGCACCATCCGGCCTAACCCTGCTTCCATCCTGTAACTCCTGTTCATCCTGTCCCCCGCTGGCCTGAGTTACGGCGTTAACGCCTTTACGCTAATTCAGCGCGGCCCCCAGCGCGATCAGGTCGGGAAACACCGCGTCGGCCTGCGCCGCCGCGAGCTGCGCGGCGTCGTGGGTGCCCGTCGTGACGCACCAGCAGGGGAAGCCGCCGTTGTGCGCACCTTGCACGTCGAAGGGCGAGTCACCGACCAGCAGCGTCGACTCGGCCCGGGCGCCGAGTGCGGCGAGCACGTGCGCGGCAAACTCGGGCTGCGGCTTGAGCCAGGCCGTGTCGCGCGCGCCAAAAACGCCCTGGAGATACGGCGTCACGCCGAGGTGCGCGCAGATCGATCGCGCATGGTCGCCGCGCTTGTTGGTGAAAACGGCGAGCTTGACCCCGGCCGCCTGCTGAGCCCGGAGCACTTCGAGCGCGCCCGGCAGGAGCGTCACGTCTTCCAGGAGGATCGAGTCGGTGTACGCCACGTGCCGGCGCACGGCTTCGGCCACCAGCGCCTCCGGCACGAAGTGGCGCATCGCGTTCTCCAGCCCGCCGCCGACGGCCCGACGCACCTGCGCCATCGTCGGGGCCGGGAACCCGAGCTGCGGCAGCGTGTGCACGTAGCTGCGGTGGATCGTCGTGAACGCGTCGACGAGGGTGCCGTCGAGGTCGAGCAGGAGGGTGGCGAAGCGCGGCATGAAGACCGTGGAGAATTGGTTTGGCGCGGACCCGTGTCACGAGTGAAGTGACCCGATGCCGGGCAGACAGGAAACGGGCGAAGCACAGGCGACCGCACTCGAACGTGATGGTGGTCTCGACCTTGTGCTGGCCGGCGTTTGGCAGATCACGGCGTCGCGACCCTCCTGGCCCCGGGTGCTGGGTGACCGTCAACCCACCCTCGTCCGGCCGCAGGTCGATGCGGTCGGGAAGTGGGATACCTCGCTGCTCCTGTTTCTCTTCGAGGCGCAGGAATGGTGCCGGCGCACCGGCGCGACCTGGGATGCCGCGGCGCTGCCGGAGCGGATTGCGCTCCTGCTGCAGCAGTTCGTGTCGGCGCACGAGAAGAGCGAGCCGCATGACCGCAGCGACAGCTTCCTCACCAGCGTCGGGCGGACGACGATCGAAACCTGGGTGCGCGGCCGGGCGGCTTCGACGTTTCTCGGCGAGACCGTGATCGGGCTGGTAAAACTGGCCCGCGCGCCGCGCCGATTCCGCTGGCGCGACTGCATTCACGAGATGCAGCTGTGCGGCGCGATGGCTCTCCCCATCGTAAGCCTGATCAGTTTTCTCGTCGGTCTGATCATGGCCTACCAGGCCGCGGTGCAG
>JBEIHL010000694.1:0-2835 GCA_040381375.1 Opitutaceae bacterium | reverse complement strand
CCAGCGAGCCGCAAAAAACTCGGTCTGCCCGGGAAACGGATACCCGATGCGCGCCAGTTGCTCCTTGCTGACCGGCCCCGTCACCACGCCGGAAAACTCGCCCTGCGCACACCCCGCCGCCGCCCGCTCCATTGCCGCCCAGGCGACGAGCGCCCCCTCGGCGGTCGGTGTGCCGGGCCACGCGACAAACTCCTCGCGGCCAATCGCAATCTTGCGCGCCTTGGTATCCAGTTTTTGGAGCCACCCACCCGGACCCAAGACCGCCACCGCGGTGGCCGCCTCCCCCTGCGCAGACAGCCAGGTCGCGATGATTTCCGGCCCGACCCCGGCCGGGTCGCCACAGGTCAGCGCCAGCGGCGGTTGGGGGTCACGACTCATCGCTCGTTCGGGAAGCCCGACGCGCCCGGGCAAAACTCCGTTTGCCACCGGCAAAAAACTCGAGGAAGCGCCTCGCCTCCGCCGACTCGAAGGTCCCCGTCGCCAGGCGCCGGGCCGCGACCTCCCGGATGTTGCCCGGCGTGAAGTACACGTCCTGAAACGCCGCCTTTAATTCCGTGATCGCGATCCGGCTGAACCCGCGCCGGCGCAGGCCGACGACGTTGAAGCCGATGACGTCGTCACGATCCGCCACCATGGTGAAATGTGGGACATCGCGGGAGATGGAGGCATGACCCGCAACCATCACGCTCTCGCCGATCCGGCAAAACTGGTGCACGGCGGCGCCCCCGCCGAGGAAGGTGTTGGCCCCCACCTCGACGTGGCCCGCGAGCAACGCGGCGTTGGCCAGAACGACGTGGTCCCCCACTTCGCAGTCGTGCGCGATATGGCTCGACGCCATCAGAAAACAGTTGGCGCCGACCACCGTAAACTTGCCCGGCTGGATGGAACGGTTGATCGTAACGTGCTCGCGGATGACCGTACCCGCGCCGACGCGGACCCCGGTGTCGCTCGTCCGATCGAATTTCAGATACTGGGGATCGCCCCCGACCACGGCGAACGGATGCACCACGACCCGAGCGCCCAACACGACATGCCGCGTCACCACGGCGTAGGCCATGATCTCGCAATCGGCGCCCAGCGTGGCGCCCGGTTCGACGATGGCGGTCGGGTGAATCATGATTGAGGGGAAAGGTAACAAGGACCAAGGGCCAAGGATCAAGCTTGGGGGCCCATCGCATCATGCCCTTTCTACCTGTTTCTTGATCCTTGTTACTTCCGGCGCAAGGCGCCGGGCAGATCCATCTGAGTGTCCTTCAGCAGATCGTAATTCTTCAACAGCCGCATCACCTGGAGCGTGTCGCTCTTGCTGTAGTTCTGGTTGATTTCGATCTTGTCGAGCAGGTCGATCAACATCGCCCGAAAGGAGACGATCGCGTCGACGCCGTGCTGCTTGAGCAGTTCCACGCTCTGCGAGCGAAACGGCTCGGCGGTCGGCAGGCTGGGGAGAACGAGAATCTTGATGAACGCTCCCGCGTCCTCGCCATCGGGATCGGGGGGAAAGAACCGCTCCGCCTCCTTCAGCACATTCTGCTGCAAAAAACTGAAGATCTCCGGGCTGCTGCGCAGCATATTCGGCGTGAAGACGCCGGTGTGCCACCCTTTCACCGCCACGATCGCCTTGTGCACAAAGGGAAGCTCGCTCGAGAAAAGGAAAAAATCGGGCTTCCGCGCGGTGCGCTGCCAGGCCGGATTGAAAACGATGAGGTCGATTTCCTCCTCGGCCACCTTGCGCCGCGCGGAGACTTGGTACTTGCGGGCCTGCCGGACCAGAAAGCCGTTTTGCT
Organism: Opitutaceae bacterium; assembly: GCA_040381375.1. Taxonomy (GTDB): domain Bacteria; phylum Verrucomicrobiota; class Verrucomicrobiia; order Opitutales; family Opitutaceae; genus ER46. The sequence goes on along the minus strand of JBEIHL010000694.1, from coordinate 1,051 downwards.
CGAAGTACTCTCGGACTATGCCTTCGTCGATGGCGGACATGAGGGGAATCTACGATCTGCGATTCACGATGCTTGCCGGGTCCTGATCCGATCATGCCGGCACCTCCCAGTGGAAATCATAAATCGGTCCCCATAAACCCTAAACTTGCTCACGCGGCTCCCGCCTCGCGAAAGCAGGCCTCGGCGAACCCGGCGGATACGTTGCCTTGCGTCGCGGCTTCACCCAGCCCCTTGAGCACCACAAACCGCAGACCACCCGCGCGGACTTTCTTGTCCCGGGACATTGCCGCCTGGAGTTCCGTCACGGGCAGCGGCGATCGCAGCCGTACGGGCAGCGCGTGCGCCGCCACCACCCGTTCGACGCGCGCCACGTCGGCCAGCTCGATGTATCCCATTTTCTGCGACAGCCGGGCCGCCGCGACCAGCCCGATCCCGACCGCCTCGCCGTGCAGATAGGCCCCGTAGCCCGCGACATTCTCGATGGCGTGGCCGAACGTGTGGCCGAGATTGAGCAGCGCCCGGCCGCCCTCACTCGCCGTTTCCCGTTCATCCGCTTCCACGATCCGGGCCTTCAGCGCACAACAGCGGCGGATCACGGCCGCCAGACCCGGATCCGAGACCGTCAGGCTCTGCGCTTCAAGTTGGCGGAAGAGCGCCGCATCACCCAGCAGGCCGTACTTGATCACCTCCGCCATGCCCGCGGCAAACTCTCGCGCCGGAAGGCTCGCCAGCAGGTCGGTCGCGATAAAGACTCCCTTCGGCTGGTGAAACGCGCCGACCAGATTCTTGCCGGCGGTGATGTTGATGCCAGTCTTGCCGCCCACCGAACTGTCCACCATCGAAAGCAGAGTCGTGGGAACTTGATAGTAGTCGACGCCACGCAGGTAAGTCGCCGCCGCGAAGCCACCCAAGTCGCCGACCACGCCGCCTCCCACCGCAAACACGCCCGAACTCCGATCAAGGCGGGCGTCGGCGAGGAAGTCCCATACCCGCGCGAGGGCCGGCACGGACTTCGAGCCTTCCCCCGAAGGAATCGAGAGCCGGGGGGCCT
>JBEIHL010000693.1:0-2839 GCA_040381375.1 Opitutaceae bacterium | reverse complement strand
GAGATTCGGTTCTTTCCGACTATCGCCACTGGGCGGGTTACTGAAACGACAACCGCCCTCAACTTAGCGCCATTCGGGTCGGGCCGTTACTTGTTACAGCCGCTGTAGCGGGTAACGGCCTGACTCCGTCCGGGCGTCCTCCCAAACTTCATCCTCGTCAAAGCCCGTGCCATCCCGGATAACCGGCGCCCCTATGAATCCCGTGCTGAAGCTCTTGATCGACGGCGGCAGCCTCACGACCAGCCAAATGGCGGCGGTCCTGGGCCTGACCGATGCGGAGGTTAATCAGCAACTGGAGCAGTTGAAGAAGGATCAAATCTTCCTCGGCTGGCGTCCGGTGCTCGATCTTTCCCGCGAGGCCGCCGCCGCCGCCGCCGTGCGGGCGGTGATCGAGGTGAAGGTGACGCCGGAACGCGGGGGCGGATTCAATCGCTTCGCGGAACGGATTGCGCGCTTTGACGAGGTCGAGTCCTGCTATCTCATGTCGGGCAGCTACGACCTGCTCGTGTTCGTCAAGGGTGCCTCGCTGCAGAAAGTCGCGAGTTTTGTGTCCGAGAAGCTTTCCTCGATCGAGGGCGTGCTCTCGACCTCCACCCACTTCATGCTGCGTTGCTACAAAGAGCAGGGCTTCCTGCTCGACGGGGGCGAGGCGCAAACCACGCGGCTGAACGTCGCGCCCTGAACCGGAGGTTTATCGCACCATGAGCACCGATCCGAAACGATGGGTGGCGGGACACGTGTCCACGCTGCCGAGGAGTGGCATTCGCGACTTTTTCGAGCTGGTCGCCAAGATGAAGGGCCAGGACGTAATCTCGCTCGGAGTGGGCGAGCCCGACTTCGTCACCCCCTGGCACGTCCGCGAAGCGGCCATCTACGCCCTTGAGCGCGGCAAGACCTATTACACGTCCAACCTGGGCCTGCTCGAACTCCGGCGCGAGATCTCGCGTTACGTGGAGGAGCACTTCGGGGTGACTTACCGGCCCGATGATCAGGTCATCGTCACGGTCGGCGTGAGCGAGGCCCTCGATCTCTGCTTCCGCGCCTTCTGTAATCCAGGCGACAAGGTAATGTATCATCAGCCTTGCTACGTCAGCTACCACCCGAGCATCACGCTCGTGCACGGTGAGGGCATCGCGGTGCCGACGTACGCGAAGGACAACTTCGCCCTGACGGCCGAAGCGCTGCGGGCGGCGTGGCAGCCCGGCGCAAAGATCCTGATGCTCAATCTGCCGTGCAACCCGACCGGCGGCACGTGCTCGCGGGAGCAGTTGGAGAAGATCGCCGAATTCTGCCGCGAGAAGGACCTTCTGGTGCTGAGCGACGAGATCTACTCGGAACTGACCTTCGAGGGCACGCACACGAGTATCGCGACGTTTCCCGGGATGGCCGAACGGACGATCTTCCTGCACGGATTTTCGAAAGCCTTCGCGATGACCGGCTGGCGCATCGGTTACGCGTGCGGACCGGCGGTGCTGATCGACGCCATGATGAAGGTGCACCAGTACGCCATGATGTGCGCTTCGATCATCGCCCAGGAAGGCGCGCTTGAGGCGCTGAAGCACGGCTGGGATCAGGTGCTCCGGATGCGCGAGCAATATCATCGCCGGCGCGATCTGATCGTCCGCCGCTGCAACGAAATCGGCCTGAAATGTCATCTGCCGCGCGGGAGCTTTTATGCGTTTCCCGACGTGACGCCCTCCGGTCTGACCGAGAAGGAGTTCGCCGTCGGCCTGCTCGAGCAGGAAAAGGTCGCGGTCGTACCCGGCACGGCTTTCGGCGAAAACGGCCGCGGCCACGTCCGAGCCTGCTTCGCCACCGCTTACGACCAAATCATCGAGGCATGTGATCGCGTTGAACGGTTCGTTCAACGCGAAGGCAAGAGGTGAGAGGCAAGAGGCGAGAGGCTGACGGGATTGCGTGTCGATCGCCGATCCATCCCAATGCCGTAATCGCCTCCCGCACCACGTTCTCCGCCCATCGCCTCTCGTCGCTCGCCCTCCACCCATGTCCCGCATCGTTGCCATCGTCGGTCGTCCGAATGTCGGGAAGAGCCGTCTCTTCAACCGGCTCGCGCGGAAACGCATCTCGATCGTCCACGATCAGCCGGGCATCACGCGCGATGTGATCTCGGCCGAGGTGGCGGACGGAAAGTACACGCTGCTCGACACGGGTGGACTCGGCTACAAGGGGCGAGGACACGCCCGCGGCGCTGACCCGCGCGTCCGAGCAGCAGGTCGACTTCGCCATGGCGGCGGCTTCCCTCATCCTGTTCGTGGTCGACGGTCTGAGCGGTTTGAGCGCCCTTGACGAACGGATTGCGCAGGGCCTGCGCAAGAGCAAGAAACCGGTCCGGCTCGTCGTGAACAAGGCGGATTTCGGCGACGAGAAGGTCGCGCTCGAGGAAGCATACCGGCTGGGTTTCGGCGAGCCGCTGCGTGTATCCGCCGAGCACGGACGCGGCGAAGAGGAGCTCCGCGCCGCGATTGCCGCGGTACTCGGGCCCGCACCGGAGGAGGACACCGGGACCGTGACCAAAACGGCCGCCGACCCACTGTGCATCTGCTTCATCGGCCGGCCGAACGTCGGCAAGTCTTCCCTGAGCAACCGGCTCCTGAAGAGCGAACGCCTGATCGTGAGTGACGTTCCGGGCACGACGCGCGACGCGATCGAGCTGCCCTTCGATTTCCTGGGCCGCGACGGCAAGACGTATCCGTTCCGGCTCATTGATACGGCGGGCATCAAGGCCGCGACCAAACTCGCGTCGCCCGTGGAGTACTTTTCCATGCTGCGATCGCTAGATGCGATCAATAACACAGACATCGTCTTACTTGTGCTTAGT
>JBEIHL010000692.1:0-2852 GCA_040381375.1 Opitutaceae bacterium | reverse complement strand
CGGCAGCACGGCCTTCATCTCCCGAGCCGTCAGGGCCGGCGCCACAAACTGCGCGATGAAAAACAGGATGAACGGCGCGGCGAGCGTAAGCCCGCCGAAAACGCACATCATGATGATCATGTTGAACACCTCCATGATGGAGAGGGTGCCCAGCTTCGTGTCCATGGCCGGGTAATCCTTCGCCACATGGTGCAGCGGCCAAAGCAACGCCTGGTTGAACTCGACGGCGAAGATGCCAATCAGAACCGCGAACACCACGAACGCCACGATGCTCTTGATGATCGTGCCGCGCAGTTCCTCGACATGTTCCCAGAACCCCATGGCCCGCTCCCGGGGCGATAACGTGGACTGCAACTCGGCAGGCGTATACGGGTCTTCGGGATGGTCGTTTTTCTGGCTCACTTGACGTAGGGGATCGCGATGGTGGGAAGATTTTCGGAAAACGGAAGCGCGATGTGGCGTTGGTGCCGGGTGAGCTCCGAAGAATCCCTTTAGAACTGAACAGAAAGGTCGGGAAGATCGGGAAGAAGACCGGCCTATTCCCGGCCTTTCCGGCCTTCCGGTTTCAACCGTTTTATCCGGCGAGCCCCATGCGCCGTTGACAGCCCTGCCGCCCCCTCTATTGCCTCTCGCTTTTCACGCTCCAGCGCAGCTCTCGATTTCTGATCAACTCATCCTCACATGGCCGCTAAATCCAAAGCCAAGAAACCCGCCGCGAAGGCCAAGTCCGCCTCGCCCGCCAAGAAATCCGCCTCCAAGGGCACCAAGTACGTCTACACCTGGGGCGCCGGGCGCGCCGATGGCGACGGCTCGATGAAGGCCTTGCTCGGTGGCAAGGGCGCCAACCTGGCCGAAATGACCCGCATCGATCTGCCCGTGCCTCCGGGTTTCACGATCACGACCGAGGTCTGCACCTACTACTACGCCAACAAGCGTACCTACCCGACCGAGCTTCAGGCGCAGATGGAGGCGGGAGTCGCGAACATGGAGAAGATCATGGGCACGACGTTTGGCGCCGTCGACGGCATGCCGCTCCTCGTCGCCGTTCGCTCCGGCGCCCGCGATTCGATGCCGGGCATGATGGACACGATTCTAAACCTCGGCCTCAACGACCAGACCGTGCTGGCGCTGGTCAAGGCCACCGGCAACGAACGATTCGCCTGGGACTGTTACCGCCGGTTCATCCAGATGTACGGCGACGTCGTGCTCGGCGTGCAGACGCGCGAGAACGAAGACCACGAGCCGTTCGAGACCGTCATCCACAATTTCAAGCACGAGCGGTATCACGAGGACCTCGAGGACTCGAAGCTCACCGCCCAAGACCAGCAGGAGCTCGTCCTCCGCTTCAAGGCGCTGGTGAAGGAGCGCACCGGAAAGGTGTTCCCCAACAGTCCCTGGGACCAGCTGCGCGGCGCAGCCGGCGCCGTCTTCGGTTCGTGGATGAACGACCGCGCGATCGTCTATCGCCGCAAGTACAACATTCCCACCGAGTGGGGCACCGCGGTCAACGTGCAGGCGATGGTGTTCGGCAACACGGGTGAGACGTCCGGTTCCGGCGTCGCGTTCACGCGCAACCCGGCCAATGGCACCGACGAGTTCTATGGTGAGTTCCTCATCAATGCTCAGGGTGAGGACGTCGTCGCCGGCGTGCGCACGCCCGAACCCGTCATCAACCTGAAGAAGGAAATGCCGAAGTCGTACGCGGAGCTCCTGAAGGTCCGCGCGACGCTCGAGAAGCACTTCAAGGACGTTCAGGACATCGAGTTCACGATCCAGGAAGGCAAGCTGTTCATGCTCCAGACGCGCAACGGCAAGCGCACCGCTGCCGCCGCGCTGAAGTTCTCCATCGATATGGTGAAGGAGAAGCTCATCGACTGGGAGACCGCGATCATGCGCAACCCGGCCGACCAGCTCGAGCAACTCCTCGCGCCGATCTTCGATCTCACCGAGGTCAAGAAGGCCACGGTCATCGCCACCGGCCTTCCCGCCGGCCCCGGCGCCGCCACCGGCAAGATCTACTTCAACGCCGATCGCGCCGTCCAGGCCGCCGACAAGGGCGAGAAGGTGCTGCTGGTCCGCGTCGAGACGTCCCCTGAGGATCTGCGCGGCATGATCGCCGCCGAAGGCATCCTCACCGCGCGCGGCGGCGTTTCGTCGCACGCGGCACTCGTTGCCCGCCAGATGGGCAAGGTCTGCGTCTGCGGCGCCGCTGCCGTCCAGATCGACTACGACAAGAAGACCGCCACCATCGCCGGCCATACGTTCGGCGAAGGTGACTTCCTCTCCATCGACGGCACGTCGGGCACGGTGTACGCCGGCCAGATCAAGACCGCTCCGTCGGAAATCGTCGCCGGCCTCCTCAATGGCGACAAGGCCGCCCAGGCCACGGAGAAGTTCAAGAACTACGCCCAGCTCATGAAGTGGTGCTCGCAGGCCACGCGCATGAGCGTTCGCACCAACGCCGACACGCCCGAGCAGACGCAGAACGCGATCGCGTTCGGCGCCGTCGGCATCGGCCTCACCCGCACCGAGCACATGTTCTTCGAGGGCGACCGCATCGACGCGATGCGCGAGATGATCCTCGCCGACTCGATCGAGGCCCGCCAGGCCGCGCTCGCCAAGCTCCTCCCCTACCAGCGCGAGGACTTCTTCGGCATCTTCAAGGCGCTGAAGGGCTACCCCGCCACGATCCGGTTCCTCGATCCGCCGCTGCACGAGTTCCTCCCGCACTCGAAGGAGCAGCAGCTCGATCTCGCGAAGAAGCTCGGCATCGCCGTCGAGAAGATCATGAGCCGCGTGCATGAGCTGCATGAGTTCAACCCGATGCTCGGCTTCCGCGGCTGCCGCCTCGG
>JBEIHL010000691.1:0-2857 GCA_040381375.1 Opitutaceae bacterium | reverse complement strand
CCGCGACCGCCGTGCTCGTGCAACGCATGGTCGCGACCGAGGCGGCGGGCGTGGCGTTCAGCGCCGATCCGGTCGGCGGCCGTCGCGGCCAGGTCGTCGTATCCGCCGTGCTTGGACTCGGCACCGCGTTGGTCTCGGGCGAGGCCGACGCCGACACGTTCACCGTCGATCGGCGCGGCGCGATCGTGGCGCGCGCGATCGTGCGCCACCCGGTCGCGCCACGGGCGGCGTTGACGGACGCCCAGGTGCTGGCAGTCGCGGCGCTGGCCCGCGTGGCGGAGCGGCTCAGCGGCCGGCCGCAGGACATCGAGTGGGCGCTGGCGGCCGGCCGGATCTGGCTGCTGCAGTCGCGCCCCATCACGTCGCTCGCCGGCCTGGCCGATCCCGACGGCACGCTGAACCTCTGGGACAACGCCAACATCGCCGAGAGCTACAACGGCGTGACGACGCCGCTGACTTTTTCGTTTGCGCGCGGCGTGTACGAGGCGGTGTACCGCGAGTTCGCCCGCCTGATGGGCGTGCCGGAGCGCCGCATCGAGGAGACCCGAACTCCTCCTGCTCGCCGAGCGGGCGGGCCGTTCCGTGGGGTATGTGTTCGCGTCGCCCGATCTGATGGCGCCGCAACGGGGCCAGCCGGTGACGTCGATCATCGTGAAGACCCTCTTGGTCCTGCCGGGCCGGGCGCAGGCCGGGTTGGGCGCTGTGCTCCTGGCGGAGGTGCACGCGGTGGCCGCTCGACTCGGATACCGGCGCGCGATCCACACGCTGATGCACGAGACGAATCCGTCGCGCAACCTGAGCGCGCACTATGCCGGCGCGATCCGGCGGCACACCTTGTTCGCGCGCCGGCTGACCTCCGCATGACGATCGGAGACATCCTGGCGCTGCAGGTGCGGACGCGGCCGGATGCGGTCGCACTGATTGACGTGCGCCGCGGCGGCGAACGGCGGCTCACCTACGCCGACCTCGGCCGCGAAGTTGCGGCGGCCGCGGCCTGGCTCGAGACGCAGGGTTTGCGGCGGGGGCAGGCGGTACTCGTGTTCGTGCCGGTGTCGGCCGATCTCTACGTGGCGCTGCTCGCGCTTTTCCGGCTCGGCGCCGTCGCGTTGCTGCTCGATCCAGGGCCGGCCGGGCGCATATCGAACAGTGCTGCGCCCGGTGGCGACCCGACGGTCTGCTCGCCGTGCCGCGGGCGCACCTGCTGCAGTTGCGATCGGCGGCGCTACGGCGGATTCCGTTGCAGATGGTGGCGGGTGGCTGGTTTCCCGGCGCGCGCCGCTGGCCGGCGGGACGTCGTAGCGAACACGCGGATACGTGGCTCGCGCTGGCGCCGGAGTCCCCGGCTTTGGTTACCTTCACGAGTGGATCCACCGGTTTGCCGAAGGCGGCGGTGCGGACTCACGGTTTCCTGCTGGCCCAGCATCGGGTGGTGGCGCGCCACCCTGCGCTGACCCCGGGCGAGGTCGGCCTCGCGACCTTGCCGGTGTTCACCCTCGCGAATCTCGCTTCGGGCGTGACGACGGTTCTGCCCGACGTGGACCTGCGCCGCCCGGGCGCGGTCGATGGAGCCGACGTCGCGGCGACCATGGCACGCTTCGGCGTGACGCGGATCACGGCGTCGCCCGCGTTCTTCGAACGGCTCCTGGATCACTTGGCCGCGTCCGGTCGGACCCTGCCGACGCTGCGGAAATTCTTTACCGGGGGGGGCGCCGGTTTTCCCGCGCGTGCTGGCGCGTTTGGGGACGCAGGTTCCCGCCGCGCGGGTGGTGGCGGTCTACGGATCGACCGAGGCCGAGCCGATCGCACACTTGGATGCGGCGGAGATCTCCCCGACGGACGTGAACGCGATGCAGCGCGGCGAGGGACTTCTGGCGGGAATTCCCGTGGACGAGATTCGGCTGCGGATCCTGCGCGACCGTTGGGGAAAACCGCGCGGAGCCATGGACGCGTTGGAGTTTGCCGACGAGACCGTGTCACCCGGTGAGGCCGGCGAGATCGTGGTGACGGGTGACCATGTGTTGCGCGGGTACCTGGGAGGGGTCGGCGACGAGGAAACGAAGTTCACGGTCGGCGGCGAGGTGTGGCACCGCACGGGCGACGCAGGACGGTTGGACGCCGCGGGACGCCTGTGGCTGCTCGGCCGCTGTGCCGCGCGGATCGACGATGCGCAGGGGCGGCTGTATCCGTTCACCGCCGAGTGTGTGGCGATGACGATTCCCGAGGTGCGCCGGGCGGCCTTGGTTGCGCAGGCGGCTCGAAGGTGCCTGGTGGTCGAAGCCCCGCAGGCCGGACCCGATCTCGAAGGGCGCCTGACCGCCGCGCTGGGCTGGGCGCATTTGGCAGCGATCATCTTCGTGCGCACGCTGCCCGTCGACCGCCGCCACAACGCCAAGATCGACTACCCGGCGCTGCGACGATTGCTGGAGAGGCATGCTGGTACGCGATAGCCACGGAGGCGCGCTGAGCTGGAGCGGACATTCCACGGGGACTTCACCCGAGCTTCATCCTGTCCATCCTGTCATCCTGTCTATTCTCTGACAGGATGAACAGGATGGACAGGATGGTGGAGTCCAGCCGGGCGGAAAGGTCGCGGCGTGAAGCCGCTCGTGCAGTCGCGGGTCTTCAAATGGCCTGTCATTCTGAGCAGAGCGAAGAATCCAGCAGTGGTCACGCGGCGAGGCAGAGGTGCGAGGGTTCAATTGGATCCTTCGCTGCGCTCAGACGGAACGATGCAGTTGGCCTTGAAATCACCGGTGAAAACGAAAGCACTGCAAGGTGGAGCGGCTTTGTCCTCACGCCGCTGCGGATGGAGCGGTGGTACGTCAGCCGCGTGGGGACAGGCGGCTCCACCCCTACT
>JBEIHL010000690.1:0-2859 GCA_040381375.1 Opitutaceae bacterium | reverse complement strand
TCGGCATTCTCTCGCTGGTCGTGATGCTGATGGATCACGGCCACGAGCATTGAGCCGAACGGGTAACTCCAAAGCGGCGGCGGCGGATGGAACGGGAAGGCCGGGAAGGTCGGGAAGAGCTTGGATTTCTTCCCGGTCTTCCCGGCCTTTCGGTGTGCCGCGGATCGGGCAGAGTTCGGTCAGCGTTTCGGAATCGTCAGCTTCAACGGCGGCTCGTCGGCCGGAGCGGCGGCGGGACGCGGCGCGGGCTTGAGCGGCGATTCGGTGGCGGGAGGGTTGGCCGCCGGAAGCGGCGCGGGCGCAGCGGAAGCGCGGGCCGGAGTGGGGGCAGCAGGCGCGGATGGCGGGCGGGCCGCGGCGGGCGGCAGCGCGGCGAACCCGCGCTCGAGCAACTCCACGGCGCGGATGTCGCGCGCGCGGCCGAAGTCGCGCTGGCCGTTGGCGCCGAGCGCGCCCATGATCACGACGATGACCCGGCGGCCGTCGCGCTGAGCGGTGGCGCTGAGGCAGTAACCGGCGGCGTCGGTGAAGCCGGTCTTGAGGCCGTCGACTCCGGCGACTTTGCCGAGCAGCTTGTTGTGATTGTCCATGTGCATGGGGCCCTGCGCCCGCTGCGGACCGAAGTCGCGTTTCGTCACCGCCGTGTACTTGAGCACATCCGTCTGCTGCACGAGGTGCCGGCAGAGCAGCGCGAAATCGCGCGGCGTCGTCACATCGCCGTCCGCGACTTTGCGCGTCGCCGGAGGCAGGCCGTGCGGGGTGCGAAACGTCGTCTGCTTCATTCCGAGCTGCGCGGCCTTCGCGTTCATGAGGGCGACGAAGGCGTCGACCGATCCGGCGGCGGTGCGGGCCAGCGCGTGGGCGGCGTCGTTGGCGGACTGAATCATCATCGCGTAGATCAACTCTTCGACGGAGAACGTCTCCCGCGGATCCAGAAAAACCTGGGTGCCGCCAATCTTGGAGTCGGGCACGGTGACCTTGACCGGCGTGGCCAGGCTCAGGGCGCCCGCGGCGATTCGATCGTGCACGATCGCGAACGTCATCAGCTTGGTCATGCTCGCCGGCGGCGTGACGGTGTCGGCGCGGTCCTCGAACAGCACGTTGCCCGTGGCAGCATCGGTCACGATCGCACCCTTGTAGGCCGTGGTTTTGTCGGGTCGGGTCGGCGCCTTGCGCGCCTCAGCGGCGAACAGCACCGGCGCGAGCAGGAAGAGAACAAGGCCGAACCGGCCAAGCGTGAAAATCATTTGCGCGAAAAAGGATGTTTCACGCGGCGGGGCGAGAAGAAAGCATGGCGTTCACCCCGGCCAGCGAACTTTCCAAGCGATTGAACAGGAAGCGCGGGGAGATCGGGAAGAAGCGGCGCCGGGTCCTTCCCGATCTTCCCGGCCTCCTGTTCCGGTTGGGTGGAAGCCTGGCCGCGTCGCTTATCCGCGGTCAAGAATGCCCTGGTTCACGTCCGCGTCTGTTCGATCGGTAAATCGTGCAGCTTCAGCTCCGGGTTCTTCTCGAGAAAATACCGCATCGTCCATTCGTTCGGAAAAAGTACGATTGGGTGATCGAATTTGTCGGCGCCGAAGCTGACGCCGTTCGCCACGATCAGGCGCGACGTGTCCTGCAACAGCGGGTGCGGTTCGAGCCATTTGAGCAACGTCCAGGGCGTGGGCGTGAGCCGGGACTCGGCGTTGTATTCCGCCTGCAGGCGCCATTGCACGACTTCAAACTGCAGCGGGCCGACGGCGGCGAGCAGCGTGGCGCCGGGCGGGGCGTTGCGGGCCGTGAACGCCTGCACGACGCCTTCCTGCAGGAGTTGCTCGAGGCCCGCGCGGTAGCGTTTGGCGTCGCCGGCATTCGGATTGGCGATGTACGTGAAAACTTCGGGCGGGAAGCGCGGAATCTCTTCGTAGCTGATCGCCTTGTCCTCCGTGAGCGTGTCGCCGATGCCGAGGGCGTCGTGGCCGACCAGGCCGATGACATCGCCCGGCCAGGCTTCGTTCACGGTCTCGCGTTCCTGCCCGAAGAGTTTTTGCGACGAGGAAAGCCGGATGATTTTGCCGGTGCGCTGGTGCGTGACGGTCATGTCGCGTTCGAACTTGCCCGAGCAGATGCGGACGAACGCAATACGATCGCGGTGTTTCGGATCCATGTTCGCCTGGATCTTGAAGACGAAACCGGAAAACTTCTCGTACCCGACGGGCACGAGCGAAGTTTCAGGTGACAGGTTGGAAGTGCCAAGTGGCTCTGCAATCCGAAGCGGCTCCTGATACTTGTTACCTGTGACTTGTAACTTGCCCGCCGCCGCGTTGCGCCGCGGCGCCGGCGGCACCGAGTCGTGCAAGAATCCGTCCAGCAGCAACTGGATGCCGAAATTGTTCACCGCGCTGCCGAAATAGACGGGCGTCTGCTGGCCCGCGCGCACGGCGGCGAGGTCGAATGGATGGCCGGCGCCGTCGAGCATCGCGAGCTGCTCCTTCACCTCGTTGAACGTGTAGTCGTCGAGTTTTTCACGCACGATCGGATCGTCGAGATTCGCCACGCTGACGGGCGCCTGGAATTTTCCGCCGGGCACGCGCTCGAACAAGTGCACCTCGCGGGTCCGCCGATCGAATACGCCGCGGAAGCCCGGGCCGTTGCCGAGCGGCCAGATGACCGGCGACGACTGCAGGCCGAGAACGGTCTCCAGTTCGTCGAGCAGCTCGAGCGCGTTGCGCGTCGGCCGGTCGCACTTGTTCATGAAGGTGAAGATCGGCACCCCGCGCCGCCGGCACACTTCGAAGAGCTTTCGCGTCTGCGTTTCCACGCCCTTCGCGGCGTCGATCACCATCAGCGCCGCATCGACCGCCGTGAGCACGCGGTAGG
>JBEIHL010000689.1:0-2862 GCA_040381375.1 Opitutaceae bacterium | reverse complement strand
TGCGGACGGGGACGTCCGCGCTCCCGGGGAAACAACTAGTCGACGAACGCGAGTTCGTTCGAAGCGAGGAGTACTTGGGCAAACTCCGCCACGCGCGACAGCGTTTCGGGCCCGGACATTGCGGCTGCCTCCTCCGGCCGCTGGAGAAAGCGGCGCGCGGCTTCCGCTTCCTCGCGCTCCGGCGCACGCTGGTGGATGATCCGGTAGAGCGCGCGAATCCGCGCCTCGTCCGATTCCGCCGCCGCGATGATCGGACGCCGGGCCAGCCGCCGCGCCTGTTCCTGCACGAACGGACTGTTCAACATAAAGAGCGCCTGCTGCGGCACGGTGGTCGCGAGCCGCTGCGACGCGCTCACGTCGGGATTCGGATAATCGAAGGTACGGAACATGCCGGGCAGGTTCTGGCGGTCGATGAAACCATACACGGTGCGGCGAGTGGTGAACGGCTGCTTGGTAAGATCGTCGGACAACCCGCCCGCCCGCAGGTCGATCGTATCGGACGCCGTGAGCAGCGTGTCGCGCAACGCCTCGAACTCGAGCCGGCGCCGGTTGAAGCGGTGCAGGAGCTGGTTGTCCGGATCGGCCACCGCGAACTCGGGCCGTTCGTCACCGGATTGCCGATACGTGTTCGAAAGCACGATGGCGCGGTGCAATTGCTTCACCGACCAGCCGCCCGCGGTGAACGACGCGGCCAGCCAGTCGAGCAGTTCCCGGTGCACCGGCGCCTCGGTGCGCACCCCGAAGTCGCTCGGCGTCCGCACCAGCCCGGCCGAGAAATACCAGCCCCAAACCCGGTTCACAAAAACGCGCGCCGTAAGCGGATTGGCCGGATCGGCGATGGCCCGGGCGAGATCGAGCCGGCCGCTGCCATCCGTGAACGGCACGCGTTTTTCCCCGGCGAGGATCTCGAGAAATTGCCGCGGCACCTCGGGCCCGCGGTTGGCGGGATTGCCGCGCAGCAAGACGCGGGAGTTGGCCGGACTCGCTTTGTCCACGAGGGCCATCGCACGCAACGGGGCACCGGGCTCGGTCCAGTTGAGGGCTTCCACGTCACGCTTCAGCGCCGCCGTGCGGTCGTTGATCTGCCGGCGAATCAGCGCCGACACCGCTTCAAAATCGAGATTCGCCGGCGCGTGGTCCGCCACCATCGCCTGCCGCACCGCCTCCTGGCCGTCGTTGGCCAGCGCGTTAGGCGCAGAGGAACCGCTCTTCTTCGCCGCCTCGACCGCGGTTTGCCACGCTTTGTCGGCCTCGGCGAACACCCGGTTGTAGACCTCGGCCACCGCCGTCAGCGAGCCGGGGGGCTTCTCCGCGGTGGTAAAGGCCGCGAGCACCGCGGCGTTGAACGCCGGCGGCGCAGCTTTCCAGCTCGCGATCAATTCGCCGGCCGCGGCGGCGAATTCCTTTTCCGGCAGCGCCGCGAACGCGAACCAAGGCGCCAACACCGGATCCGGCTGCTGGGCCTGTCCGGCCAGCCAGGGTTGAAAGCGCTTCAGGATATCCACGTTCAACTTTCGCGTGCCGGCGAAGAGGTCGAACTTTTGCTCCGGTCCGAGTTTCGCCGCGTCATGCGCGCCGTGCAGGTAGTCGCCCGTCTTGCTCCGGATGCCCGCGAGAAACTTGTCCGCCTCCGACCGCGCCCGCTCGGCCACCTTCGCCTCGGCGGCGGCGGTCTTGCGCAGGTACTCCTGATACGCGGGCGAGTCGTGGAGCGGACCGAGCAGCGGCTTTTCCGCCGGCTCTTCCGACGAGGCGAACACGCCGTGCAAGGCGTAGTAGTCTTTGGCCGGCACAGGATCGAACTTGTGGTCGTGACAGCGCGCGCAGGTCACCGTGAGCCCCATGAAGCCGCGCGTGACGACGTCGATCCGGTCGTCGATAATGTCGTTTTGATTGCCGAGGAAGCGCCGGCCGAGCGTGAGGAAACCGAGGGCCGCCAGCGCGGACTTGTCCTCGCCGAGCGGCAGGCGGTCCGCCGCGAGCTGCTCGACCACGAAGCGGTCGAAGGGCTTGTCGTCGTTGAACGCGCGGATCACGTAGTCGCGATAGGTGTGGGAGAACAGAAACCGCCGCTCCGCGTTGCCCACGAGGTAGCCCTTGGTGTCGGCGTAACGGGCGACATCCAGCCAGAATCGCCCCCAACGCTCGCCGTAGCGGGGCGACGCCAGCAGCCGCTCCACCGCCCGCTCGTACGCGTCACCACCCGGGGCGCGGAGAAACGCGTCCATTTCCTCCGGCGTCGGTGGCAGCCCGGTGAGATCATACGTCAACCGCCGCAGCAACGTGCGCGGATCGGCCGGCGCCGCGGGCGAGAGCTTTTTCTCCTCGAGCTTCGCGAGCACGAAGGCGTCGACGGGCGTCCTCACCCACCCTGCATCGAGGACGCGCGGAATCTCGGGCGGCGTGACGGGCTGGAACGCCCAGTGCCGGCGCGCCACGTCCATGTCCATGGGATGCGGCTTGCCCCCCGTGCGCGGATCGGGCGCACCCATGGCCACCCATTGTTCCAGCAGCGCGATCTTCTCCGCGGAGAGTTTCCCGCCGTCGTCGGGCGGCGGCATCTGCAGGTCTTCATTCCGATGGCGGATCGCCTCGATGAGCAGGCTCTTCTCCGGATCGCCCGGCACGAGCGCCGGCCCGGTCGCTCCGCCCTTGCGCAGCGCATCGCGGGAATCGAGACGCAAGTCGCCCTTCGACTTGCCGGCCTCGACGCTGTGACACGGGTAGCAGGACTCGACGAGGATCGGGCGGATCTTGGCCTCGAAGAACTCGGCCTGCGCGGGCGGGAGATCGGCGGCGGTGGCAGAAAGGATCGTGACGAGGAACGCCCCTGGGAGCGCGGACGTCCTCGTCCGCTTTCGA
>JBEIHL010000688.1:0-2866 GCA_040381375.1 Opitutaceae bacterium | reverse complement strand
GACATCACGAACTGAGCGGAATTTCACCCGACATTTTCCAGGGCCGCCGAGGGCGGCCCTTTTTTGTGCGTTCCTGCCGCGGGCGACTCGTGGCCCGGCACATCCGGTTGATCCTCTTATCCTGTCTCTGCTCTGACAGGATGAACAGGAGTTACAGGATGGCCGGACCCAGGCTGAGGGAGCTTTTGCTGCGGCTGCGCTGGCGGCAGGCCGGGGTACTCTATCTGGCTCAGAGCAGTGGGCGCAGGGTTTTCCAGACGGTGTCCGCGAGAACGGCGTGGCCCTTGGCGTTGGGATGGATGCGGTCGGGCAGATTGAGGTCGAGCTGGCCGCCTACGCCCTGGAGCAGAAACGGGACGAGCACCGCGCCGGTTTTCTCCGCGACGTCCGGGTACATCTGTTCGAACGCTTTCGCGAAGTCGGCACCCATCGAGGGTGGCATCTGCATGCCGGCGAGGACGAGTTTTGCCTGGGGGTACTTCGCCCGCACGCGTTCGAGAATCTGCAGGAGGTTGGCGCGCGAGACCGCGGGGTCGATGCCGCGAAGGCCGTCGTTGCCGCCGAGAGCCAGCACGAAGATGTCGACCGGCTGACGCAGGATCCAATCGACCCGGCGCAGGCCGCCGGAGGTCGTTTCGCCGCTGAGGCCGGCGTTGACCGCGCGCCAGCCGGGTTTCTCGGCCTCGATCTTCTGCTGGAGCAGCGCCGGGTAAGCTTCGCTGGAGGGATCGTTCAGCCCGTAACCCGCCGTCAGGCTGTCGCCGAAGAACACGATCGTGCGATTGGCGGCGGCGCGGGCGGAGAGCATGCCAGAGAGGAAAAGGACAACTGCGATAATCCGGAAGGTGACCATGCGTAGGGAAGGAAACGACCGCTTGAACTAGCTTTCGTGCCGTTTCGCATATTCAGTGGCCAGAATCTTCTTATGAGCGAGCGGACGATGCTGAAAGTGGAGCGATTGACCAAAACCTACCGGGCGGCGCACGGCCGGGATTTGACCGTGCTGAAGGAGGTCAGTTTTGCCCTCACTGCCGGGGCCAGCCTGGCGATCGTCGGCCCCAGTGGGAGCGGCAAGACCACGTTGCTCGGGCTGTGTGCCGGGCTGGACCAGCCGAGTGGCGGCACGGTGGAGCTGGCGGGACAATCGATCGGGGAAATGAGCGAGGATGACCGCGCGCTGGTGCGGAATCAGCACGTCGGCTTCGTGTTCCAGAACTTCCAGCTCGTGCCGACCCTCACGGCGATCGAGAACGTCCTCGTGCCGGTCGAGTTGCGCGGGCAGGGCGGGGCGGCGGCGGAAGCCGAGGCGCGCGGGCTCCTGACGCGGGTGGGGGCTCGGCGAGCGCTGCGACCATTATCCCGTGCAGTTATCGGGCGGTGAGCAGCAGCGGGTGGCGCTGGCGCGGGCGTTCATGAACCGCCCGAAGATCCTGTTTTGCGACGAGCCCACGGGAAACCTCGATGGCGACACCGCGCAGGCGATGGTCGAGTTGATCTTCGGGTTGAACCACGAAAAGCAGACGACGCTGGTGCTGGTGACCCACGATCTGGAGCTAGCCCGCCGTTGCCAGCGCATCCTGCGGCTCAAGGGTGGAGCGGTCGTGAGCGACTCGGTGTTGGCCCACGAAACACACTAAAGGCACGAAATGACGATCCATGAAAGACCTCATCTATCGCGACGAATGTTATTGCATCATGGGCGCTTGTTTTGAGGTCTACAAAGAGAAGGGATGCGGCTTCCTTGAGTCTGTTTTCCACGAGTGCCTCAAGATCGAGTTGGCCATGCGGAAAATTCCCTTCGCGTCCGAACGCTGTCTAAAGCTGGAGTACAAAGGCCGGCCGCTGGAGCAGGCATTTGTCGCGGACTTCGTCTGCTATGACCGAATCATCGTCGAGTTGAAGGCGGTTTCGCGTCTGGCCGACGAGCATCGCGCGCAGGTCCTGAACTACCTCCATGCCGCCGGCTACAGGTTGGGTCTGCTCGTGAACTTTGGCTATCACCCCAAGCTCGAATGGGAGCGGATCGTGGTATGATTTTTTCGTGTGATTCGTGTGTTTCGTGGGCTCTCTCATGAATTTCATTTTTAAAATGGCCTGGCGCGATTCGCGGGCGTCTCGCCGGCGGTTAGTGCTGTTTTCGTTTTCCGTGGTGCTCGGCATCGCCGCGCTCGTGGCGATCGGTTCGCTCGGCGCCAATCTCGAGCGCGCCATCGACGAACAGGCGAAGGGCCTGCTCGGCGCCGATCTCATCATCACCGGCCGCAATCCGCTGAGCGAGGCCGCCCAACGCCGCGTCGACGGCCTCGGCGGCGAACAGGCCCGCGAGGTCAGTTTCTCCTCCATGATGGCGTTCCCCACCGCCAACAACCTGACCCGGCTGGTCAACGTCCGCGCCACCGAAGGCGCGTATCCATTCTACGGCGACTTCACCACCGTCCCGGCCGACGCACCCACCCGGCTGCGCGCCGGCGGCAATGTCACGATCGTCGAGGAATCGCTCCTGCGGCAGTTCAATGCGAACGTCGGCGACACCGTGAAGCTCGGCACCAGCACGTTCACCGTCGTAGGCGCCCTGCAGAAGCTGCCGGGCGAGTCGTCCGCCCTTTCCGCCACCGTCGCACCGCGGGCGCTGATTCCGCGCCCCGCCCTCGAAGCCACGGGGCTCACCGAGCGCAATGTGCTCATCCGCTACCGCACGATCCTGAAGCTGCCGGCCGAGGTGACGCCGGAGAGCGTCGAGCGCGACCTGCGGCGCGAGTTTCGCAACGAGGGGCTCGGCTACGACACCGTCGCGGAGCGCCGCCGCAACCTCGGGCGCGCTCTGGACAACATCGAAAACTTCCTCGGGCTCGTCGGCTTCGTCGCG
>JBEIHL010000687.1:0-2868 GCA_040381375.1 Opitutaceae bacterium | reverse complement strand
TGCTCCGGATCCCAGTCGATCAGCAACTCGTACGGCAGCGCGCCTTCGAGATGAAGGTGCGTCTCCGTCTTCGGCAGCGCCTGAATGAAATCACGCATGATGGAGTTGAACCGGGGCGAACCACTTATTCCCACTGATGATCACTGATCCGGACCCTATCAGTGAATATCAGTGCCGATCAGTGGTTACTTGTCTCCCGTTCCCAGCAAGTACTCGGGATTCAACTTGTGCAGCGCCTTGGGCAGGAAGATGCCGTCCTTCCGGATCAACTTGCCGTCGAACCAGATTTCGCCGCCGCCGTATTCAGGGCGCTGGATACAGACCATGTCCCAGTGCACCTGCGATTTGTTGCCGTTGCCCACGCCTTCGTAAGCCTGCCCGGGCGTAAAGTGGAAGGAGCCCGCGATCTTCTCGTCGAAGAGGATGTCGCGCATCGGCTCGAGGATGTACGGGTTGAAACCGATCGCAAACTCGCCGATGTAGCGCGCGCCCGGATCGCTGTCCAAGATTTCGTTCAGCCGCTTGGTGTTGTTCGCCGTCGCCTCGACGATGCGACCCTTCTTGAACGCGAGGCGGATGTGATCGAACGACGCGCCGAGATAAACCGTCGGGGCATTGTACTGGATGTGGCCTTCGACGCTTTCCTTCACCGGACACGAGAAGACCTCGCCGTCGGGAATATTGCGCAGACCGCCGCAGGGTTGCGCTCCGATGCCCTTGATCGAGAAACGCAGGTCGGTGCCCGGACCCTTGATGTGCACCTGATCCGTCTTCTTCATCAGGTCGCCGAGCGCCTTCATGCCCGGCGTCATCCGCCCGTAGTCGAGCGTGCACACCCGGAAGTAGAAATCCTCGAACGCCTCCGTGCTCATCGACGCCTGCTGCGCCATCGCGGCGCTCGGCCAGCGCAGGACGACCCACTTCGTCCGCCCGACCCGGTGGTCGAGCACGGGCTTCATGAGCCGCGATACCAACTGCACCCGCTCGGATGGAACATCGGAAGACTCGAAGATATTGTCTGCGCCGCGAATCGCGATGTAGGCGTCCATCTTCTGCATGCGCGCGAGTTCGACGTCGGCATGCGGCGCGTACTGCGCCTCCTCGGCCCCGAGGGCGAGTTCGCGCGTTACGCGGGCCCGGTGGATCTGCACATACGGGTGCGCGCCCCGTTCCCGGGCCGCCCGAATCAGCGCGACCACCATCGCGTCGGGAATGTCGAAGGCATCAATCAGCACTCGCTCCCCTTTGCGGAGCGACGTCGAAAAACCGGTGAGGCCCTGCGCGAGCTGCGTGAAACGAGGATCGATCAGCATATTTGCGCTCAACTAACGCGCCGGACCGCGGGAGTCGCAAGGGGAAAGCGGACGGACGAGGGACTCGCGCAGAGGCGCAAAGGCGCGGAGAAAGCCCCGACCTCGGCGTCTTTGCGTCTCCGCGCGAGTCTAGCCGACCGGCGATCTCGTCCCGCTCGTCGGAAAGCAGATGCGCCCCACCGCCTCGTCGAAGTCGGACGCGCCGCGCAGGATGTCGATTTCCAGCCGGAGGTAGTAAACCGGCAGCGGGCACGCGAGATCCTCCGCGATGCGCACGGCGTCCTTTTCCGTCGTGACCAGACACGCCGCCTGCTCGTGCTCCGCGAGCTTGAACAGCTCCGTGATGTCCTCGCTTTCGTACCGGTAGTGATCGAGGAAGCGTTCGCGACCGACGACCTTGGCACCCAGGTCGCGCAGGAATTTTTCAAAACTTTCCGGCGTGGCAATGCCGCTGAACGCGAAGACGCGCCGGTCCTTGAGAAACGTCAGGGGCTCGCGCGCGCCAGGCGCATCGGGGGCCGCGCCGAGCCGCTGCAGGTAACGCGGGCGATGCGCGCACTCGATGATGTCGACGCCCGGGTTGTGTTTCTGGATGAGCGCCTCGAGCTCGGGATCCCGCTGGCCGTTGGACTTGGTGAGAAACACGTAGCTCGCGCGCCGCAGGTGCTTGATCGGCTCGCGCAGGATGCCGCGGGGCAAGAGGTGGCCGTTGCCGAATGGGTTGGTCTTGTCGACGAGCAGCAGGTTGAGCCGGCCCTTGAGCGGCAGGTATTGGAAGCCGTCGTCCAGCACCAGGGTGTCGCAGCCGAAGCGCTTGATCGCATACTCTCCGGCCTTCACGCGGTTTTTGTCCACGAGCACGATCACCCCGGGCAGGTTCCGCGCGAGCATGTACGGCTCGTCGCCGGCCTGCTCACTGTCGAGCAGCACGCGCTGCCCGTCGCTAACGATGCGCGGCGGCGGTTCCTCGGCGTGCGTGAGCCGCCACCAAGCCTTGCGCCAGAGCGGCACGGACTTGCTCTTGTAGCCGCGGCTGAGGATGGCGACCTTGCGGCCGCGGTCGTGCAGGGCGCGCGCAAATTTTTCTACGACGGGCGTCTTGCCGGTGCCGCCGACGGTGAGATTGCCGACCACCACCACCAGACAGCCGAGCGGCTGGTCATGAAAGATCCGGTGCCGGTACAGCCAGAGCCGCGCCTGGGCTATCCCGTTGAACAGCCAGGAGAGCGACTGGAGAAACGCCCCGTAGACCGCGGCCCCCGCGCCCGCGCGCCGCCCGTAAATCAGATCGATCGTGTAGAGCTCGAGGGCATTGACCTTCTTCTTCAGCCAGGGCTGGGACATCGCGGTAAATGGGAATGAAGGTTGACGCCCCCGGCCGCGCAAACAGTTTTCCGAGCGCCTACGCACACCTTCATGAGCTACAAACTCTTCATTCCCGGTCCCATCGCCGTCTCGGAGAAAACGCTCCGGGCCATGTCGCAGCCCATGATCGGGCATCGCAGCACGGAATTCGTCGCGCTGTACAATTCCATCCAGCCCGACCTCCAGGCGG